>JBDHXA010000009.1:0-47757 GCA_039810485.1 Chlorobiota bacterium
CGTCCATTTCCACAAGCAGTTGATTTAGCGTTTGCTCGCGCTCGTCATGTCCGCCTCCTAATCCAGCACCGCGATGCCGTCCTACTGCATCAATTTCATCAATAAAAACAAGACAAGGTGCATTTTTCTTCGCCTGTTCAAATAAGTCGCGCACTCGACTGGCGCCTACGCCCACAAACATTTCAACAAAGTCGGCACCTGAAATTGAAAAGAATGGAACATTTGCTTCACCGGCGACTGCGCGAGCGAGCAAAGTTTTGCCAGTTCCCGGAGGTCCGAGCAACAAAACTCCTTTAGGAATTTTACCGCCAAGTCGTTGAAATTTAGTAGGATCACTCAAAAATTCAATTATTTCTTGTAACTCGTATTTTGCTTCATCGGCGCCTGCCACATCATTGAATGTAACGCGATTGCCGCTATGATCGGTTGTGAGTTTAACACGAGCTTTACCAAACGAAAAAATGCCCTTTGTTCCGCCACCGCCGCCTTGCATTCGGCGCATAATGATAATGCTGATTGCAAGCAAGCCAACCCATGGAAGAAATGAAAATGCCACATTCCACCATCCAGAGTCGTCTTCTTCATATTTCCAATTGATATGCTTTGACGCCCACATATCTTCGGTGCGGCTATCCAAAACGCCAAGTTTTGTCGTGAAATATCTGATTTTAATTTCGCGGCCATCGCGTATTATTGTTTCTTCATTTTTTAGCGTGCCGTTAAATTCAAAATCGTTAAGCTGTGATTTTTTAATTACCGCTTCTACAATTTTCCCATCGCTAAGAAAGTTCATGTATTCAGAATATGAAACAGACCACCATTGCGTTTGGCGGCCATGAAGATACATCCATGCAATAATGAATACTGCAAATAGAGTTCCCCATATCATTACAGAACGTAATATCTTATTAAGCGGAGAATCGCTGCCGCCTAAATTGTTGCGCGGAGATTGCTGAGATTTTTTTTGAGTATCGCTATTATTCATATCGCTCATAGAAAATAAACCTTTTTAACGCTGAATGTCTGAGAAGTAAACAGGCGGTAGAGGTGCAGACGTGTAATTCTGAGTCGAAAATCGGTCTTTGCAACGCCTTTATACATAATTATGTGCAATGACGTACAAACTCCTTGATAAATTGCCTGTTAACATACAGTTGTTGTATGTATTTGATTTTTATGCAAAGAACATGAAGCCGAAATAAAATGATTTGCGAACAGATCATTCGCTATATTGCTGGCATAGCAGGCATAATGATTGCCCAAAGCATGTTGTTTCGTAAATTCGTTAAATTTTTACCATATCAAAACTTTCAAATGAATGTACCGCTTTTGGATTTGCGCGCACAATATCAAACTGTCAAAGTTGATGTTGAGGAAGCGTTGCTACGCGTGGCACGATCACAGCAACTTATTCTGGGCAAAGAAGTTGAAGATCTTGAACGAACCCTTGCCAATTATTGCGAATGTCGTTATGCTCTTGGCGTGTCAAGCGGCACCGATGCCTTGCTTATGGCGCTTATGGCATTGAATATTGGAGCAGGCGATGAAGTTATTGTACCTACCTACTCTTTTTTTGCAACTGCCGGAACGGTAGCTCGCACAGGAGCAACTCCTATATTGACGGACATAGATCCATTAACGTGGAATATTAGGGCTGATCTCGCAGAGCAGATGATCACTTCACGAACGAAAGCAATTATCGCGGTGCATCTCTACGGACAATCTGCCGATATGGATCCATTGCTTGAAATTTCCTCTCGATATAATATTCCGATAATTGAAGACGCGGCACAGTCAATCGGAGCGCAATACCGAAATGGCAAGCCATCTGGTTCCATGGGACTTATGGGATGCTTTTCATTTTATCCTACAAAAAATTTAGGCGCATTTGGCGATGCGGGCTTGATTACGACAAATGATGAAAATCTAGCAGTGCGCTTGCGTCAGTTGCGTGAGCATGGCGCACAAGAGCGGTATTATCACAAATTTGTAGGCGGTAATTTTCGTATTGATGCAATTCAAGCTGCGGTATTAAATGTAAAATTTCCTCATCTTGAATTGTGGCACGAAGCGCGGCGAAACAACGCAGAACTTTATACTAAATCATTTATCGAGTGCGGATTATCAGCCGGCGAAGGAGCGGCGAATTTTGATGACGATAATGCAGTTTTGCTGCCGAAAGCGGCATGGCGTTCATCTGGCGTGAAAAATTATCATATTTATAATCAATATATTGTTAGAGTCCAGCACAGAGACGAATTACGCGTTTTTTTAGCCGAGAACGGCATCGGAACTCAAGTGTATTATCCGCTGCCTTTTCATCGTCAGGAATGTTTTGCCTATTTGCACGAAGACGACAGCAAATTTTCAGTTGCAAATGAATCTGCTGCTACAACTATTGCATTGCCGATCTATCCTGAATTATCGCCTGAGCAAATACGATACGTAGCTGAAACCTTTAAAATATTTATTAGACAATAATGGAAGAATATTCCTTCGACAATCGCATCGTTGATATTCTTCAAGCAGTTGGCGCTGCCTCGAATATTGTGATTACAACGCATGTTAACCCCGACGGCGACGCAATAGGCTCAGCTCTTGGCTTATGGAATGTTTTCCGTGAAAGCGGCAAGACAGTTACAGTAATAAATCACAGTCCTACACCGATGAATTTGCGATTCTTATCAGGTGCTGAATTTATTCATACATATCACCATGAGCGTGATTTTCCGTTAATAGCCGAAGCAGATGTTATTTGCATTGTAGACCTCAATAATGTTACTCGGCTTGAAAATGTGAAAGATGCAGTATTATCTGCAAAAGGTATTAAAATTGTGATTGACCATCATCAAGATCCGCAAGAATTTGCAGATATCTATGCTTTGGATGTGGAAGCGTCTTCTACTTGTGAAATGATAGCGCGGCTGCTAAAAGCAGGCGGCTATGCAATATCAGCGGAAACCGCATCAGCGCTTTACACTGGAATTATGACTGATACAGGAAGTTTCAGGTTTCCGCGCACAGATGCAGAATTGCACAGAATTGTCGCAGAATTGATCGAATATGGCGCCGATCCGGTTGTGATTTATAACAATGTATATAATAACGGATCTCTTGCCCGCTCTAAAATGCTAGGCCGCGCTCTTGCCGGAATGGAACTTTTTGCAGACGGACAACTCAGTGTAATAACAGTCGGAAAAAATGATTTCACAGAAACTCATGCTCATATCGATGACACTGAAGGATTCGTGCAGCACACTCTCTCTATTCGAGGCGTTGTGCTGGGTATTCTCTTTGTTGAATTAGAAAACGTTGTTAAAGTGTCGCTTCGCTCGAAAGGAGATGTTTCGGCATTGTCAATAGCCGCAGATTTTTCAGGCGGCGGTCATTTTCATGCCGCTGCCGCTAGATTTTACCGCCAGTCGTATGAGTCAGTGCGTACTACTGTTATTGACCGCGCAATAGTTCAGTTGAATATGCCTCGATAATCGCTTTCCTTACATACAGCATCTTCATTAAAAACCACCAATAAGCGTTTTTTATTTAAGGTATCATAATAATTAACGGCTCTTAAATAAGTCGTTACTATTTTTGCATTATTGAAATAGCGCTTAATATAAACGCAATATTTGCGAGAGTGAAAAAATGCAAAATATCAAACTTCAGCGGTACTATTAGCGATCTATTTTTATGCTATTGTATTAAGAATTATGGCTAACAGCATATTATTCAGTCGTAGAATTGTTGCATCAACAATATGCAAGTTTAACTCGAACAATGTTATTGACTTTTTTTTTCAGATGCTATTTCTCTTTGCATCAAATTTTATGACTGAAGTGGAAATATATCAGAAATAGTTATTTTATATCGTTATACAGCTGAAATAATAAACACACCTTATTTACTATTGAAAAGCATGAATAAATATATTATTATAGCAATTATCCTTTTTTTTATTCCTTTTGAAAGCAGCGCCCAGAAACAGAACTTTACTGCGGCAGACAGTTTGTTGAAATTAGCAGCAGCTCAAAATGAACCTTCAATTAAAGCGGACATTTATTTAGAATTAAATAAGAAATATATTGTATCGGGCGATAATAAAAACGGTCTTGTTTACGCGCAAAAAGCGCTTGAACTTTCCGAAAAGAGTAATAAACAATTAGAAGTCGGGAAGGCGTTAAATGCATTAGGGAACACTTATCGAGAATTGCAAGATAATAGCAAATCATTAGAAAATTATCAGAAGGCATTAAATATTTTTCAGCAAATAAACGATAAAAAATATCAAATGCGTGCACTGGCAAATATTGGATATTTTTACAATTATAATTTTTTTAATTATCCAAAAGCTTTGGAGTATTACCAAAAGGCGTTAGAATTAGAAAATGATAATGAAGATATTGAAATGCGAGCTAAACTTTTTTCGCTTATCGGCGATTTATACAAAAACATAGGCAATCAAGAAAAGGCGCTTGAATACTTGGCAAACTCTTTGAAAATAGCAAAAAGAAATAACCTAAAATCATTGACATCGAATAATTTAAGTTCGCTGGGGAACTATTATCTAAACATGCGAGATTCAGCGAAAACACTTTATTGTTACCGTGAAGGAATTGAAATTAAAAGAGAATTGGGAGACGAAGACGGGATTGGCAGCGATTATGCAAATTTAGCTGCATTGTATAGCAGCTTTTCAGATTATCGCACTGCTTTGAATTATCATAAAAAATCATTTGATATAGCGAAAAAAAATAACTCTGTCGGTCTTGAAATGTTGTATTATAAAGATGTGGGAATGTTAATTGCCATTGCTCCTGACAGCATATTAAAAACAATCGGAATAAACTCAAATCACAGAAATCAATCGGTGATCGAGTATGAATTAAAAGCATTGCATCGCGCCGAGGATATTGGAATAAAAGATCAAATAAAAACAATATTAGAAATTATTTCCGTCATTTATGAAAAGAATGGAGATATTAACAATGCTCATGAATATTACAAGAGATTTATAACTCTTAGAGACAGCATTGAAGGAGCGAAAACGCAAAGCGATATCGCGCGCAAAGATATGCTGTATGAGTTCGACAAAAAAGAGACAATAGCGAAAGCAGAACAAGAAAAAAAAGATATGCAAGAGCGCAATATCCGCAATTCGATGGCAACAGGCCTTGTCGGAGCAATAATATTTTTATTTGTAGTGTTTCGCCAACGTAATAGAATATCCAAGGCAAGGAAGCGCAGCGATGAACTGCTTCTCAACATCCTTCCCGAAGAAGTAGCCGAAGAACTTAAATCTAAAGGTAGTGCAGAAGCAAAACTGTTTGATGAAGTAACAGTTTTATTTACTGATTTTGTAAATTTTACTAAAACCTCAGAACAGCTAACACCGAAGCAACTAGTACAAGAACTTAATGAATGTTTTACTGCATTTGACAATATAATAGAAATAAATGGTTTAGAAAAAATTAAAACTATTGGCGATGCCTATTTAGCTGTTTGTGGCTTGCCTAATGCAAACACTCAACACGCGCAGAAAGTAATAAAGGCAGCTTTTGATATGAGAGATTTTATGATAGAAAGAAGCAAAACGAAAAGCACATTTGGAATCCGCATCGGTATTCATACAGGCAGTGTGGTGGCTGGAATTGTTGGCATCAAGAAATTCGCTTACGACATTTGGGGCGATACAGTAAACACAGCTGCCCGCATGGAACAAAACAGCGAAGCCGGAAAAGTAAATATCAGCGAGGCAACTTACCAGTTAGTAAAGAATGACTTTGAATGTAAGCATCGTGGGAAAATTGGAGCAAAGGGCAAGGGAGATGTGGATATGTATTTTGTGGAAACTGCTAAAACCATGTAATACAGAAATAGGCGTTGATTACTCACGCTAACACACTGATTCGCAGAACTGCATGATATTGCTTTTGCTCACAATGTCAATCTATCTTTGAGGCAAATATAGAGAATTGTAAATCACGGCTGGTTTTTGATAATAAAAGTTTCTTGTGTAATTTGTGAAGCCGAGCCAAACACGCCAATTCCACCTATTATACTGCCAAGATTCGGGTTGTATTCATTGCCATTCTGAAAATAAATCTTATACCAACGAAGCAAATTATCATCAGGCGCAAGCACCGCAACATTATTGCGCCCATACCATTTGAAAGCTGTCCAAACTGTATTTACTTCGGTTGATTGCAGAAATCCATAATCTGCAGTATTATAGTACAAAGGATTGTCTTCGTTGTCAATCAGGCGTTTGCGGCGGCGATTTAATTCGTCTGTCGGCGGAGTAAGATATTTGCCGTAGCCCATTGTGTCAATGCACTTGATGCGGATGAGATATTCAGAAATGCCGGGGCATTCATTCCAGCGTATTTTTAATGAATCTGGCGATGGGAGATTGAGTGTATCTTTTGGAAATTGCAGATCTTTCCGCGGCGGTGTAATCCACGAAAATCGTTCTGGCGTCCGTGTTTTGCCTGTCATAATATGTCCGTCAGCCATTCGAACCGAAAGAGAATAGAGAGTGTTTGGCTGTATTTTTATCGAAGTATCGGCGAAAGAGTAATCGCCAAATGTGCTGCCGCCCTCTTGGAAATAAAGTATGAATTCGCGACCAGATTCGTCGGTAATTCGGACATCGGCATCGCGCACTATTGCCCTGCTCATAGAAAATGTGTCTGTAGTTGGCAATGACCGTTGAATGATAATCCCTTTAATCGGCTCATCAACTATAAGAGCGCCTTGTACAACGTAATTTTCTATGTATGCATTCGGAGGCGCATCTTCGCAGCTGCTTAGCAAGGAAATAGCTATAGAAACTGATAGTGTTATTAGAGCTGCGGCAAACTTTTTTGTCATAATATTTTATTAATGGTGGAATTTCACTTTTAAAATTTAATTTCTACCGATACAGTCGGAATAATTGGCAACAAACGCACATCTTTGATTTCCGTAACTTGACCCGAAGTATCGTAGAAACGAAACCAAATGTCGCGACGGTTATACACATTATAAATATCAAGCAGGAGTCGCATCGGCAGCCCGAAAAGTGTGGAAGTATAATTTACATTAAGATTTAGCTGATGCGACACCGGCAACCGAAGACCATAGCGTTCGCCCGGTATGACAAACGAAACTGTGCGATTGTATTCTGGCATCAACTGCCCAAATCGTGAAGTTGCAGCAGTATATGACTGCCCCGATTGCAAAGTAAATGTGGCGCCAATTTCCCATGTTTCGTTGATTTTGTATATATTAACGACTTTCAAATCATGTCTTCTGTCGTATTTAGGACGGAATGAATTGCCATTGTTTATACTGTCGAATTGTGCCGATACCCAACCGAGACCGTAGCCTATCCAACCGACGAAATTACCAGCTTTCTTTTGCAGAAATATCTCTGCACCATAAGCTTCTGCATCGCCGTTAAAGAATATATCCGATACTTTATTCACTTTTGTAACGCTCATGTTTAATTCGCTTATATTCTTCATTTGCTTGTAATAAGCGTCAAAATTCAGCGAATAGCCATTGGCGGGTTCAGTTTGTAGTGACAGAATGTAATGTGTTGCTTTGCTAGCTGGCACCGAATTATCTGTTGGTAGCCAAGTGTCAAAGAAGCTGAAATCGGGCTGTGTGGCAAGTCGCAAGTATTGATGATAAATGCCATAAGCAAATTTGAGCGATGTTTCTTCTGTAATTTGACAGCGCAAAGCAAAGCGAGGATCTAAGGTGGCTGTTCTGCTCGAATCCCAATAATTCCAACGCAAACCTGCCTGCATTGAGATTCGGTCGGTTAATTGATAATTTGTCTGCCCGAAAAGAGCGTGAGTATAATCTACAACAGTCAAATTCATAGCACCAGTGGATAAAGTACCGGCTTTGGGAATTGAATCTTTGCCTATTAATTGCTTGTACCCGAAATTGAATCGTGTGCCTTCATAGCCGAATTTTACGGTAAGATCTTTGCTGGCAAACCATTCTGCATCGGCTTTGAGTGTATAATCGGCAATAGAGTTTTCCATAATAAATTTAAATCCGCTATTATCGCCGTGAAATTCGTTGTTATAGCGGCTCATACTTAAATTGACAGAGGTAAAGAGTTCGTCACCAATAATATGCGTCCATCGCAAAGCACCTAAGCGATTTGCCAGACCAAGCTCTAACGATATGCCGGCGCCCTCGAGATTTAAGTGGTCGTTGCTAAGAAATCCGCTTAAAAACATCTTGTCGCTCGGGCCCAAATCATAAGATATTTTACCGTTTGCATCATAAAATCCAAATTTCGGCAATGGGTTTTCTTTATCTTCGGGCATTAGCTCAAGCAATAAATCGAGATACGTTCGACGCCCGCCAAGAAACCAAGAGCCATTTGCGCCGAGAGGTCCCTGAAGGGATGCGCGAGAGGAAATAAGTCCGAGCGATGCCAATCCTTCGAACTGCTCGCGATTGCCGTCTTTCTGGGTAAGATTCAGCACTGCCGACAAACGGCTGCCAAATTCTGCTGGATATCCGCCTTTGATTAGCTCGACATCCTTTATTGCATCGGGATTAAACGTTGATATAAAACCAAATAAATGCGATGGATTATAGACGGTTGAGCCGTCAAGCAACACCAAATTTTGGTCAGGCGAACCACCACGTATGTATAATCCGCTTGATATTTGTGAGGATGTAAGGACTCCCGGAAGAAATTGCAAAGCGCGAAACACATCTGCCTCACCGCCAATACGCAACTGTGCAATTTGCTTCATTGGGATATTTATAGTGCTTACTGATATTTGCCTTTTTTCAACTTCTCGATCGGCTTCCACTGATACTCCTTCTGCCATAATCGCATCAGGAGTTAATGCAAATGTTTGTTTCTTCGATTCATTTGGCGCAAATGTCAGTTCTTGTTCAAATTTCTTATAGGCAAGAAATGTAATTGTTACGGTATGTTTGCCCGGAGGAATGTTATTTATGGAAAAGTATCCGTTTTTATTAGTATAGGCCCCGCGTTTGATATCTTTTATAAAAACCGATGCAGAAATCAGAGTTTCCTTGGTTGTCGCATCAGACACATAACCATTAAGAGTTGCATTGTTGTCAAAGGCCTCTTTTGCAGACACTATGAATAATGAAAAGAAAAATACGGATAATATAAAAACAGAGGTCACAATTTTAAAATAATGAGTCATTTGATTCTTGTTTAATGTAGAGTTATTATCTTTTCCACGTTTTACGCAAACAGCAATCATGTACGCTTACAATTCTGTTTTGTTGCATTTCTGCAACTTTTTAGCTGTGTGCCAAGGATAATTTGCCAATGATAATGATATAGAAACAATTATTTAGATGATGAAATGAAACCTTTTTAAAGAAATGTGTGTCTTTACGCAAGAGTTTTAGTTGAATAATCAATTTCCGCTCTCCTCTCACCTTATCACTACTGCAAATTGCAGATAATTGCCACACATATAGCGCGTTTCTCTTAATTGAGGAATGCGCTTCTGTTTTTCGAGTTCATCTTCTATTGTTGTCTGAAAAAAAACTCCTAATTTTGAAAAGTATTTCGGTATGGTTTCACCTATTTACGGATTATCATTATGACCGATACAATTAATTATCTTCCTCTTGTTCTTATGGTGGCGGTCGGATTTCTTTTTGGACTGTCCAACGTTTTCTTATCTGAGTATCTTGGTTCGCGACGCAATAAAACAAAAGTAAAGCTTGATATATATGAATGTGGCATGGATCCGATTAATACTGCCCGCGAGAGGTTTTCGGTAAAATTCTACATGATAGCTATGTTGTTTATAATTTTCGACATAGAGATAGTGTTTATGTATCCTTGGGCAGTGCAATTCAAGCAGCTTGGTGCTATAGGCCTGGTTGCAATGCTTTTATTTATGGTGTTGCTTTTTGCCGGTTTTATCTATGTCTACAAAAAAGGAGCTCTCGAATGGGAATAGATCAACAATTAGCCAAGCAAGGTTTTTTGACGACAACTGTTGAAGCCGTTGTGAAGTGGGCACAGAAAAATGCAATGTGGCCAATGCCTCTTGGCATATCATGTTGTGGAATAGAAATGATGGCTTTTGCAGGCCCGCGCTTTGATGCTGCTCGTTTCGGTTCTGAAGTATTTCGTTTTTCGCCGCGTCAATGCGATCTGCTGATTGTAGCAGGAACTGTTACTTACAAAATGAGCTGGGTAGTTCGTAAAATATACGATCAAATGCCCGATCCCAAATGGGTGTTAAGCATGGGTGTATGCGCCTCAAGCGGCGGAATGTTTCGCTCATATTCCGTAGTTCAGGGAATCAATCAATTTTTGCCTGTTGATGTATATGTAGGCGGATGCCCGCCACGCCCCGAGGCTCTAATCAAAGGACTTATGGCAATTCAAGACAAAGTAGACCGCTCTAAGCCAACGTTGATAGATTTCGGCAATAATTCCCAAAAGCCGGAATTTGTAGGAGCAACTCTGATTGATTAACAAAATGAATATTTGTGATAACAATATAAAGCCCTTCGCTATTCAAGGCGGCGGGCTTTATTGCTATATTAAATCGAGTCAATGAATTATACCGCCGATTCACCAGATATTTTACCAAAAGCTGAGCATTGGAGTACTTCATTCGATTGGGGCACATTCCTCGTTTGCTTCTTATTGATTGCGGTAGGACTTATATCAATCTACAGTGCTACATTCGACGCTCTTATGAGCGAATACTTTACTAAGCAACTAGTTTATGGCACTGCTGGAATGGTTGTCATGCTTATTGTTGCTTTTGTGCCAGAGCGGTGGATTTATAACATGACCTATCCAGCTTATGGCATATCGCTCATTTTGCTCGGATTGGTGCTTTTTATGGGTAAAACCGTGCTTGGGCAAAAAAATTGGCTGATTATTGGCTCGTTTTCTTTTCAACCTTCAGAACTCGCAAAAATTACTACCGTGCTGGCAGTCGCTAGATTGCTTTCGCATAGAGGACGCGATATTCGCACAATGCGCGATTTAGCTCTTACGATTGCGCTAATTATTGTGCCGATGGGACTTATCTTAGTTGAGGATACAGGATCGGCTTCAGTTTTTGCCGCTATTACAATAGGCGTATTGCTGTGGTCAGGCATTGACATTTTCTTGCTATATTCGCTTGTCATGCCAGTTGTAGTCGTTATTCTGTCGTTTTTTGGGCAGATGTGGTTCTATGTTTCGGCAGGTTTTTTCTCTGCAATAGCGCTGCTATTTCGCAGAGGCATTGTTATATCGCTGATAGTAGTCGGTATTTTTTTTGGCGCCGGTTTCGCTTCATCTTTTGCCTATAATAATTTACTTAAGCCCTATCAGAGAGACAGAGTGCAGATATTACTTAACCCTGATATGGATCCACGAGGAAAGGGCTATAATGTTATACAGTCTATTATGGCAGTTGGCAGCGGAGGTCTTTTGGGGAAGGGCTATCTGCAAGGAACGCAAACCCAGCTTCGATATATACCTAAACAATGGACGGATTTTATTTTTTGCGTGCCAACAGAGGAATTTGGTTTTGGTGGCGGCGTAGTTGTTATCGGATTGCTAGGACTATTGATTGTTCGTATCATTGATATTGCTGCCTCAGCGCATAATAAGTATTCTAGCATGATTAGCGCAGGCGTTGCAATCATTTTATTCTACCATACAGCTGTTAATATAGGCATGGCAATGGGTTTGTTTCCTGTTATGGGTATTCCTTTGCCATTCATAAGTGCAGGCGGTACGGCGCTTGTTGTTAATATGGGAATGGTTGGCTTAGTCCTTAACAGCTATCGTGCGAAATATTTAAAAGCTAAAAGATCGTAGAAATACAATAACATCATTGTGTCTGTCGAATTTAAAATAATTGGCGACAGATAGAGAGATTGCTGGCCAAGCCTGCAATGATTGTGCGCCGTTACTGAGATACCGGTTAAGCCTGCAATGACTATGAGCCGTTATGGGTTGCGCGTTTCAAACCTGCAATGACTGATCAAGCCCTCAATGACTATGTAAGTACGCAAAATAGTTGAGCCGAGAGTGTTATTGTGTAAAAGTAAATCCCATACAACCGGCTCTTTCTATTGATTACCTTGACTAATAAAGTACTTGCTTGTAGAACAATTTTCAATATCGCATTTGCATTATGAGTACTCACGATATTTATCAAGAATTGAGCAAAAACTCATAGCGCTATATCGTTATACATCAATAGATTAATGTTGTATTATTTGCTAATTTAACAGATTTGTTTAGCGCTTAATCTTCCAAATACCCAAATTTACCGTCTCGGAAATCCTCAAATGCCTGAATAATTTCCTCACGAGTATTCATCACAAATGGACCGTGCGAGGAAATCGGCTCATTGAGCGGCTCGCCGCTTAATACTAAAATAATGGCATCGGAAATGGCTTGAATAGTAAAATCTTCACCTTTATTTTCAAATACTGCCAAACTATTGGTTTGAATTTCTACTCCATCTACGGCAATATTCCCTTCTACTAATAAAATCGCTGTATTATAATTCGATGGAAAGCTAAATTTTGCTTGCCTATCTTGTTTTATCTTTACATTGAATAAATTAATTGGCGAAAAAGTGGAAGCCGGGCCTTTTACACCGTCATATTCGCCGGCAATAATTTCGATTATGCCGCTGTTCTCAGGCAAGGTTGCTTTACCCATGATTTTATTGCTGATTGCCTGATATTTTGGCACTGACATTTTGTATTTTGCCGGCAGATTAACCCAAAGTTGGACCATGTGGAACAAGCCGCCTTTTTTACTCCATTCTTTTTCGTGAAGTTCTTTGTGCAATACGCCTGAAGCGGCTGTCATCCATTGCACGTCGCCTTCTTCGATTATTCCACCTCCGCCATGACTGTCATGATGCTCAACTTTGCCTTTATAAGCAATTGTAACAGTTTCAAATCCACGATGCGGATGCACGCCGACACCGCGCGGCGTGTCGCTTGGGGCAAAGTAATGTGGAGAATTATAATCCATTAAAAAGAAGGGACTTAAACGTGATAAAGAGTGAAGATGACCGATCGGGAACATCGTGTGCACTCTAAAACCATCGCCAACGTAATGCGTTTCCGTTGCTTCTACAATAAACTCTATTTTTCTCATTGCCATAATTATACCTAATTAAAGTAATACAAAAGATGTAATATGCTGAATATTTGGAGATTAGGATGTTTTCTTAAAATTTGTCGCCTATAAGTTATTCGCAATTAGATTTTGTTGATTTTGATCTATGATTTTGACTCAAAATATTAAGAATAGATTGTAAATAGCGAATTAATAAGATTTTAGCATTTCTGTATTTATATTTGCAATTAAAATCAATGCCGTGCGGCTCCTCCGTCCACATTTATTGTCTGTCCGGTAATAATGCCCGATGCCGGCAGCGCAAGAAATGCAACTACGTTGGCTATATCATGCGGTTCATCGGCGCGATGTATAGCTTGTTGCGGTAAAATATGCGGCAGAATTGTTGACGAATTTCTTGTTGAATTTGGTTTTTGAGTGGCAGTAAGCCCAACTGAAATTGCATTTACCGTAATGCCATAACGGCCTACTTCAGCAGCAAGCGATCGTGTAAAGCCAATAACGCCCATTTTTGCAGCTGCATAGTGCGATAGATAGGGAGTGCCCAGCCAAACTGTATTAGATGAAAGTGTGATAATGCGCCCAAAACCGCGCTCTTTCATTGCAGGCAAAACTGCTTGAGTAGTAAGAAAAAGCGTGTCAAGATTTATTTCCAACATCTTTTTCCATTGTTGATACGAAATAAGCTCAAACGGTTCTTCGTCGTACATACCGACATTGTGTACAAGTATGTCAATGCGTCCGAAACGTTCAAGAGTAGTTTTAACAAGGGCGGATACATCATCCGGCTTGGTGCAGTCAACTTTCACAGCGACAGCTTCTCCACCGATTGACTTCACAGCTTCAATTGAATGCGATGCATCGGCAATATCCGCAATTACTATTTTGGCGCCTGCTTCTGAAAGACGCTCGCAAAATGCCAGACCATTGCCAATAACAGCGCCGGTAACGATGGCAATTCGATCAGATAAACCGCGTTCAAATTCTTCGATCTTCATAAAATCTTCTATAATTAGTTCAAAAAATTACTACAAGTATAATTAAGTTGCTATTATTGAATTAAATCGGCGCGAAAATTGCCGTATTACGTTGATTGATTCAATTGCGCTTCGCAATATTTTTCTATAAGTTCTGCAAAAATAGCGATTCGCAGATTGTGCTTGATTCTTTAAACTTCGTCCAAGCAATCAAATATTTAAGCCGAGTTTCGATATGCCTTCTAAAACAAAGTTAGAAAACTCTTATTTTGAGCTAAGCAAACATTCTACAATCCAATTTATAATTTTTGGAATAGTAGGGGTGCTTTTCGGTGGTTTAATTCAATTATATGTCGTATCGCCATCGCTCGAATTGTTTTTTGAGAAATTTCTGCACGCGCAAGTCATACGCGATGGCTCGCCTGTACGCTACAAAGTGTCGGGGTCAAATCGGTTGGAGCTATTGCATACGCAACAATATTATAGATGGGCTATCGTACTTGAAGAGAATGCAGTGCGCGAAGGAGAAATTCCTGAAGCTGAATATATTTTCAGTCCGATTATTTCAATACTTCCTATTATCATAGCTTTGTCATTGGGCTCTGCCGGCTTTTTAACAACCCTATTCCCGCATAAAATCGGATTATTACGTCAAAAAATTGAACGTGAAATTGTAAATTCGCTTGACAAGATTGCGCGCGCTCTTTACGGCGAACATTCCGACAAGGAACTTCGTGAAATTGTGGAATCGCTTAAAACAGCCGATGTGCGTGAACTTCATGATTATGCCGAGGGTATCGGGATGCAATATAATGATGTAGCGACATTGCAGCGAGCGGTAATATGGCGCGACCGCAATTTCCTTATGCAGGTAATTCATGCTCACGATGGAATTAAATTTTATATGCGACAATACTTTACTGTTCAATATAGCAATGCTGTGCTTGGACTTGTGTATATTGGCGCAGCAATTTTAATTATCATAATCGGTATCCGCGGATTGAAATTCATACCGCCATCTGAACCGTCGGTTATTCTATTTGCACTTGGTCTGGAGTTCATTTTGCTTGTAACTTATGCTGTTACATTGCTCTATTCCAAGCAAGAAGACAGCGGAGGCGCTGAACTGTCAACTTCTGGAATTGGCGATATGATTGGCGGGAGTGTGAACGGTGGCGAAGATGCAGAAAATCTTTTGCGAGCATTTGCAGCGCGTCCTAAATAAGTGGCATTGAATTAATTGACACTTTGCAATTAAGATATACAATTGAATTAAGAAAATGGCAGATAGCAGCGAGACAAAACAATTGCGCCTTGTAGGACGCAACAAACAGCTTAATCTGTTGCGAGAATGTCGCGACAAAATGAAAGAGAAAAAAAATGGCTCGATGATTGTCGTTTCTGCTGATTCTGGCTATGGAACCACATCGCTTCTGAAATCTTTTGAACAGGAAAACTCGTCTGTCACTTCAGGGGTTGTATTCGCTTATGCTGACTGTCAAGCTCCAGTTGGCAATTTTCACATTGGATCGTTGCAACCGCTATATCCATTTGTTCGCATGATGGAAGTATTAGCAGAGCGTGAAAAAAAATCAGATGAAAAACGCCTTGCCATCAATATTGGCATCTCATTGCTCACGACGATACCATTTGCCGGAGATTTTTTTTATGCTGCCAAAGAAATTCATCGAGATGTACATGATTATATACGTAAAAAGAAAGATACAGATCAAATTGCCGCTCCTCAAGGTAATCTAATATCTGATATGTATGGTTTCATCGTTGAATATGCTAAAAAGCGTCCGCTTGTTGTCTTGTTGGATGCAATGCATTTTGCCGATGCACAATCGGTGGAACTTCTTGGAAAATTGTACGATGCGATTGCAACGTTGCCGTTGATGATAGTAATTGGCTATTCTCCAAGCATTTCTAATACTGTAGTTTCGCCGCTGTTACAATTTATAAAGCGTTTTACTCCTGATAAAAATAATTTTCTTAAGATTGAACTTCCGGCTTTTACACCTGATGAATTGTCTGAATGTTGTAAAATGCAATTGCCGGAATACACGCAAAATCAGCAGTTTGAGCGTTGGATAGCAGAGCGCACAAGTGGCATACCCTCTCTTGTAGCAGAATACTTGCGATATTTTCAGCAATATCCGCCTTTTGCACCCGACGGTTCAATACGGCAAGACATTATATCTACAGATATTCTGCCAGCTTCTATTCACGCGGCTTTTTCGAAATTAGTAGAGCAATTATCCGATGATGACCGCGCTATTTTATCCCTATGCAGCATTGAGGGCATGGAGTCGACAGTTAGCATTATGTCTTCTTTATTGAACTTGGATGCGCTAACTACAGTTCGCAAACTTCGTTCGTTGCAGCGTCGAACCGGCATTATTCGAAGTGCTGGCACAAAACATCGTTATGGAATTAAAACAACGGTGTATGAATTCTCGCAAGAGTTTTATTATGAATACTTCCGTGATTCTTTAGAATACGAAGAAGGAGTCGCACTGCATAGGCAAGTGGCCTCGCTGCTTGACAAAGCATTGAAAGATATAGCAGATCCATTAGAGCGGCTTGCTATTTCACCGTATTTGGCCGCGCACAATTCTGAGGCGGGCGATGAAGAAGCTGCACGAAAAATATTGGAAGAAACTGCCAGAAATGCCGAAAAAACCGGTGATGATGTTTTAGCTCATGAGATATTTTCGCGCTATCAGTCAATTCTTACTCATAAACCCGACGCTGACGAAGAAGAATTTATGGAAATGGTGCATGGCGATCAGAAAGTGCAAACTGAAAATATCCTTGATAATTCTTCTAATGCTCCTGATGATGCTATAGCCGAAGAAAATATACCAATTGATTTTCCTGCCATGCAGCGAGAAGTTATTGGTTTGCTGATTGCTGGGCAGTATAGCGATGCTTCAGACAAGTCGCGGCATTACGCTGATTTTTATCGCCAGCGACTGCTTCCTGAAGAGCGAGCTGTATTATTAATCTTGACAGCACGAGCGCATATCGGGCTTAATGACTTGGAAGATGCTGGACGATGGTGCAGAAAAGCTATGGATATGCTTCGCAGTTTTCCAGATGCCCAAGCAGAATGTTTAGCATATAATACTTTGGCTCTTTTGCATGTGAACGATAATGACGATGAAGCAGCATGGAATGAATTGAGACGCGCTGCAAAAATTTCTTCGACCATAGGACAGGAATATCAACTTCTTACCGTAAGCAATATAGGTAATTTGCTCAGACGCTTAAACCCAAAAAAATCATTGCCTTATCTTGCGCTTGCAAAACGCATGTGCCGTTCTCTTAATTTTAGAGCTTTTATGGAGGAATTCTTGATTTAGATTCAGAAAAAGTACACAGTTTGTGGAAAATATAAAGCACAGTAAATATTAATTATTTCAAGAGGATTATAAGATGCTGCTGTTGTTAAAAAAGTTGAGCATTAAACGTTGAATCCGCCAGTTTTAATTAACTCTTTAAATATTTGTAGCAATAAGCTGATTGATGCGTATATTACATTATTGCCAGTTTGGTCTTGTGCTAAAATATTTTATGTAGATGTTGAAATTATAATTTTACAGCATCTCTAATTATTTAAATAGTTTATATTTTGTATTATTTGTTTTGGAATTTGACATATAAGAAAAATAAAATATGCAAGTAAATATAATAGGTGCAGGCGGCTGGGGCACTGCGTTGTCAGTAATTTTGGCATCAAACGGTATAAAACCAATATTATGGGCTCGAAATAAAGATGTAATTGATTCGATAAATACAAAGAATGAAAATGCAATATATTTGCCCGGAGTTGAGCTGCCGAATACAATCGTCGCAACAAATGACTTATTACGTGCAACTGATGCTCCAATTCTTGTTCTGGCAGTCCCAACACAATATATTCGAAGCGTTGTTGAAGCACACAAAGAACTATTTGCCGGAAAGCTTATTATAAATGCAGCAAAAGGCATCGAGCGTATTACAGGATTAAGAGTATCAGAAATTTTAGCTGAAACAGTAAACATTCAATCAGAAAACTATGTTGCGCTAACTGGCCCAAGCCATGCAGAGGAGGCCGCCCTGCATACTCCTACCGCCGTAGTTGCAGCATCAGCAAATAATGAGGCAGCAATTATTGCTCAGGAAGCATTCTCAACTGCATCATTCCGCGTGTATTCGGGCGAGGATGTTGTTGGAGCAGAAATTGGCGGCGCAGTAAAAAACGTAATAGCGCTTGCAGCAGGAATCGTTGATGGTTTGCGCATCGGCGATAACACTAAAGCAGCTTTGATAACTCGCGGACTTGCCGAAATAACACGATTAGGCATGGCATTAGGAGCCGACAGCCGCACATTTGCCGGACTTTCAGGTTTGGGCGATTTGATAGTTACATGCAGTAGCCGCCATAGCCGAAACCGTCATGTAGGCGAAGAAATAGGACGCGGAAAAACATTAATGAATATATTGTCTGAGATGCGAAGTATCGCCGAAGGTGTATGGACTACAGAATCGGTTGTAAATTTAGCTCAATATCTAAAAGTGGAAATGCCGATAGCTGAACAAGTACGCAACATATTATTTTATGACAAATCGCCTAAAGTCGCTATATTGGAATTAATGACAAGAGAAAACCGATCTGAACATTAATTTCCATAGTAATAGCAATAGAAGTGCAATGGTTAATATAGTTAGGATTTGAAAGCAATATTATTGGCTAAAAAGCAAAAAAACTTGATTACTTCGCTGTAAAGCCATATTTTTGCAAATATGTTTTCAATTTAATATGAAAAATAATGTTTGAACTTATCGTTATTATTACAATGATAATCGGAGTTGTCTTGATTGGAGCAGTTCTGATTCAACCAAGCAAAGGAGATCTAACAGCTGGCTTCGGCGGAGTCGGCGGTCAGTTAGGCAGTATGTTTGGCATGAGAAAAGCCACCGATCTTCTTACAAAAATTACAATTGGTCTGGCTGCAGCAATACTTTTGTTAAGCATAGCTGCAAATAAATTTTTGCCTGATACCGGCACGCATATAGCGCCTGTTACACAAGGCGCTGATGCGCCAACACCTCCGGCAACACAATCGCAGCCGCCATCAGTTCCGCAGAAACAACAAGGTCAAGGCGGACAAAACGTTCAGCCACAGCATAAGTAATCTGTTGATCACGATACAATAGTGGCAATGCCCGCATTGGAAAAGCGGGCATTTTTTTATTGATTGCCGATGTTGTTTGCAATGACTACCAATACATAGAATTTCTTTAGTTTATATTTCTATTCTGCAATGTTTGAATCGCTCCAAACTAAGATTGAATCAGCACTTAAGCGTTTGCGCGGTCAGTCCAAAATTACTGAGGAGAATATAGAGGAAGCACTCCGTGAAGTGCGGCGCGCTTTGCTAGATGCCGATGTTCATTTTTCGGTTGTAAAAGATTTTATTGAAGAAGTAAAGACCAAAGCCGTAGGTCTGGAGGTAAAAGGAAATCTTTTGCCTGGTCAATTAATTGTTAAGGTAATTTACGACGAGCTTGTCGAATTGATGAGCAGCGATAAACAAGAAACTGCATTTGCTATTCATTCGCCTTCCGTTGTTTTAGTTGCAGGACTTCAAGGTTCGGGAAAAACAACGTTTTGCGGAAAAATAGCCGGATTTCTTCGAAAAAAGGGGAAACAACCGCTACTTGTTGCTGCCGACATTTATCGTCCTGCCGCTATAGATCAGCTTAAGATATTAGGCGAGTCGCTTCATATACCTGTTTTTACTCTCGAAAATAAAAGTCCGGTTGAAATTGCCGTTGAGTCGCTGGCTTATGCGCGAAAATATGGACGCGACACAATCATTATTGATACGGCAGGACGGCTCACTATTGACGAAGATATGATGCGCGAGGTTGAGGAAATAAGCTCTCGCGTCAAACCTCATGAAACGCTATTTGTCTGTGATGCAATGACTGGACAAGATGCGGTCAATACTGCAAAAGCATTTCATGACCGTCTAAAATTAACCGGCGTTGTATTGACAAAACTTGATGGCGATACACGAGGCGGCGCAGCTCTTTCGATACGAAAAGTAGTTGGCAAGCCAATTAAATTTGTAGGTACCGGCGAGAAAATGGATGCTATCGAGGTGTTTCACGCCAATCGTATTGCTTCGCGGATATTAGGCATGGGCGATGTGCTGACGCTTGTAGAAAAAGCCCAGCAAGAAATAGACGAAGATGAAGCGGCAAAGCTGGAAGAAAAAATCAGAAAAAATCAATTTACATTGCAAGATTTTCTATCTCAATTGCGTACAATACGCAAAATGGGTTCATTGCGCGACTTGCTGGGAATGATACCCGGCATGGACAAAGCGATGCAAGGCGTTCAAGTAGATGACAAGGCATTCTCTAAAATTGAAGCCATGATTCTTTCAATGACGCCGGAAGAGCGCAATAATCCCAAAATACTAAATGGATCACGCCGCCAGCGCATAGCGCGAGGCAGCGGCTCGACGATGCAGGATGTTAATCGTCTTCTTAAGCAATTTGAAGATATGCAAAAGATGATGAAGATGATGATGTCCGGCAACAAAGCGCAATTTTTGCGCAATCTTAAAATGCCAACCGGCTTCAGACGCTGAAGTTACGGATTTTTGTATCTTTTTTATTTATGAAGGAGTAGGGTGTTCTCCCATGGTTAAACTTCGCTTACGCAGAAAAGGGCGCGCTAAAGCCCCGTTTTACGATATTGTAGCAATGGATGCTCGCAGTCGTCGCGACGGTGCTTATTTAGAGCGCATAGGTTATTTTAATCCAATGAAAAATCCTTCGGTTATATCAATTAATGCCGATCGTGCTATCTATTGGCTTAATGTTGGCGCTCAGCCAACTGATATTGTTCGCTCGCTCTTGAGCAATGAAGGCGTATTGCTTGCCCGTCACATGCAATTCAAGGAAAAAACAACAGAAGAAATTGCCGAAGCAGTTGCAACTCACAAAGTTGCAGCTCAGAAACGCTACGAGCGCAATCAACGCAAGCGCGCTGAAAAGAAAGAAAAAGCAGTTAAAGAAAAATAATCTGCTTTACATTGTTTTAAACGCTATTTAAGGCGGATGACACAGAATATTGTTGTCGCCGCCTTTTGTTTAATTATTAGCTATTGGATGAAGCAACAGATAAAAATATCTGATGAAATTTCTGCATTATATGTTCGCAATCAGCGTATCTTCCGATTGTTTTTGTCAATAATGTTTGGAATTGTCGGCTGTTCATGGTTCTTATTGTTATTGCCGGATTCAATAGTAAGCGCTCATAAACATGATTTGTTCCGTCTCGGACAATTTGAATTGTATGTACTATTGCTGACATTATGGGGATATGATTATCGTTGTGAAACAACTCGCTTGGCATGGCTGATTACCACATCGTCCGAGATGAATAAGCCGGCAAATTATATTGCCCTTAATGATGTAATAACAGCTGATAAACTTCATATATTTGAGATGTTTGTCAAGCATGGAAATTCTAATCGAAACTACTTTCACATTGTTTTTAGGTGGGCGCTCATTCTTGCAATCTTGACATTGTTTATTCGGCAGTGGATTAATCTTTTCGGATAGAGCATAGAGAAGTGTCGAGTTTTAATTACAATGCTTTATCAGATGCTTAAAAGTAAAAAGTCAATCTGCTTTATACAGATTGACTTTTTTTTGTGCCCGGAACAGGACTTGAACCTGCACGAGGATTCCCTCACTACACCCTGAATATAGCGCGTCTGCCAATTCCGCCATCCGGGCGCTTGATTAGATGTATAACCGCCCCGCTGCGGAGAGGGAGGGATTCGAACCCTCGATAGGATTGCTCCTATAACGGTTTTCGAGACCGCCCGATTCAACCACTCTCGCACCTCTCCAATTAGATTGGGATTACAAAATTACGTTAAACTGCCGACGTAGCCAAAGGTTATTTTTATGCAATTTAATTGCTGAATTCAAAAAATCTTTGTTCAGGTATTGCAAGGTTGTTGAAGCAAAATCAGTAAGTCTTGCGTCAACTGCCAAATTTATATTTCCATTTCTTATTAACGGCCAAATGTTTGCGAATATTTAATGGATGACAGTTAAATCTACAAAAAAAACTCTCTTGCTAATTATTTAGCAAGAGAGTTAAGAACATAATGAGCAAGAACAAAATCTGTGCTAATACCCAAGTTTTATTTTACAATATTTAATGTTTGTGTTACGCTGGCATTTCCAATTTTAAGACGAACCATATACGTACCGCTTGGTATTTGCGAAGCATTCCAGTCAAATGAGTGGTCTCCTTCTCCAAATTCGCCATTAGCAATGGTTGCTACTGTTTCACCAATATTGTTAATTACAGACAAAGTAACAGCCAATGTTTTATTGAGTGAGAAAACAATAGTTGCTGTATGAGAAACGGGATTTGGATATACAGCAGAAAGGCGAGCGTCATGCAGAATTTGTTGCTCTTGCAAGCCGGACACAGCATCTGTTGTAAATGACCATACTTCTGACCATTGTCCTTCGCCTATAATATTAAAAGCTCGAACGCGCCAATAATAGATTGTGCTTGGCTGCAATCTATCAGCATTGAACGAAGTAGCTGCCAATCCTGATCTATCGTGTATTGTAGAACTAAAATCGGATTTGTCCGATACTTGAACCTGATAATAATCGGACCCGGTAACAGAGCTCCAATGAAGTCCTACATTTTGCTCTTGTTTTTCAGCGCCATTTGGCGGCGAGAGTAAATTTACCATTGCTGGAGTCATAGGCGATACCACAAATGTCCATGTTTCTGACCAAGCGCTTGGTCCAGCGGCGTTAACAGAGCGAACATGCCAGAAATAACGTTCGCCATTGCTTAATCCTTTAACTGGCAATGTTATATCTGTTAGACCGGTCAAATTGACTATCGTAGAACTAAAATTAGAGTACGAAGAAACTTGAACATCATAAGTTAGAGCATATTCTGCTGTTTTCCATTCCAAAGTTGGTTCAGTAGCCGCATCATTTGTATTATTTGCCGGTTTCACAAGTTCTGGAGTTGCGGCAAATACTGTTGTTGTCGCAAATTTCCAAGTTTGTGACCAGAAACTTGTATTATTGTCGGCATCAGCAGCTTGCACGGTCCATATATATTTCATTTCAGCTTTAATTCCGGTTGGAATTATTGTTGTTCCAATGACATTATTATCTTCAAAAACAGGAGTTTGAGCAGGAGTATCCTCAAACACACGCACTGTATATTTAACTGCTCCGATAGGCGCTTTCCAAGAGAGCGAAACTGCAATCGGCTGATTCATTGCGCCGTTTATCGGGGTAGTCAGTATAGGCGAGCCAATATTGCTGGTGAAGCTCATTACATCCGACCATGGCACAACTGCATTTGATTTAGTTATTGGACGAACTCGCCAATAATATTTAGTATAATCATTCAAACCTGTATTATATGTATAGGAACCGGTTACTTCTCCTATCTTTTCATCTGCAACAACAATATTCTTAAACTTATCGTCAGTTGCTATCTGAATTTGATACGTTTTACCATCGCCTGCAGAAGTCCATACTATTGGTACAGGCAAAGCAACTCCTTTGTTGCCATTTGCGGGAGATATGCCTGATACTTTATCAACAATAGTCGTATATGTATAAAAATTCGACCAGCTACTCTCGCCATTAATTGCGCTAATTGCCTTAACACGCCAATAATATAAAGTGTTGCGTTGCAGGCCTTTTATGTCAACAGTTGTTCCTGCAATATTTTGTGTGTCAGCCACTTTATTTGCAAACAATAAATCAGTTGCAACTTGTATTCTATATGTTGCCAATCCTTCTACGGGATTCCATGAGAATGTAATTGTCTGGGGCTGCAAATCAAGAGTTCCGTCGAAAGGTTGGGCTAGAATTGGCGTGCCAACCAACGTAGAGAAATTCCAGACAGTCGACCAATTTCCACGCTCTATCGATCCGGCAGCTGCTCTTGTACGCCAGAAATACTGAGTATTGGTGCTGAACGACGCAAGTACTGCAGAAGTTCCTATAATGCTTCCATTATAATCTAATGTAGCAAATGTAGCACTTTTAGAAACTTGCAGATCATAGCTTGTTGCTCCAACAACGGAATTCCAATTTAAACTTACCGGTGTAACAATTCCTTTCATCGCTGATGCTGGCTGAGAAAGTATAGGCGTTCCCACTATTGTACGGAAATACCATGTTGCTGACCAAGGACTTGTTCCCTGCGGGTTGGATGCATTAACTCGCCAATAATAATAAGTGTAATTATTTGGCGCATCGAAATTGAATGAAGTGCCGGGAAGCGACTGATCTACTATATTATTTGTAAATGACGAGTTTGTAGATATTTGCAATTGATAATTCAAAGCGCCTCTTGCGCTGTTCCAAGAAAGAGGTATTGTCATCGGCTGCGCAGTTGACCCCGACAGAGGAGACGCGAGAATTGGCATCGGAGGAGGCGGAAACTGAGTAGTGAAAGACCACGCATTTGTCCAATTGCTGGTAATGCCGCCATTGCCTCTTGCGCGAACACGCCAATAATAAACTGAACCCAAAGCTAAACTTGTTGAAGAAGTATAGCTTGTAGACGCTACATTTGTAACGTTAACAACCGGAGAAGCAAATGACGGATCACTTGAAATTTGAACATCATAACCAGTTGCGCACGTAGAAGCATTCCAAACTAATGTAGGCATTGCAGGCACATTTATGGCATTATTTGCAGGCGACGCCAAAGTTGGCATCGGTAGATTTGGATTGTCCGGGTATATCAGCATATCGTCAAACGCCACGCCGTCAAGTCCGTAACCTCCGTATTGCGCAAACATATAGAAGCGTATGCGCACATTGTTTTTACCGGCTACGCCAGATAACTTATTGGATGCAGTCAGCCAGCCTATTGGCTGGTAATTACACAAATCGCCACCCCATGCTTCATACACTCCATTACCATTCCACCAGTCATCAAATTTGCCATACCAATTTTTTCCCGATCCGGCATTGCCTACTTTTGTCCATGAGCTTCCGCCATTAGTGGATACTTCGAGCCAGAAAAAGTCATAGCCTGCATTAGCACAGTCAGGCCATGCAGCTGTGAAATACCATAAGCTAAATTGAATCGTAGGATCTGCGGTATAGCAAGAAAAATCTAATTGTGGCGATGTAATATAAGACATCTCACCATAATTATAGGATCCGTAAAGATTTGTAGTCCAGCAATATCTTCCGTTTGCAGCTCCATACAAGTAGCTTTTTGAGGGCGTTCCCCACTGCCATGACGAGTTGTAACCGCTGGCTGACCATCCTCCATTGCCAGATTCAAAATCTTCCTTATAGGAAGGGAATGCATTTATTTGCGTGTAAGCAATTTCAAAGCCGGCAAAAAAAGCCATAATTACTGCTGCTACAAGCGTAATGCGTGTTTTCATATATCATCCTTGGAATTGATAAATAAAATAATATCGCGAAAGTTGATTATAATTATCTCACTATTGTAAAAGTCGGTAACCAAGATACAATATGCGTGTAAGCCAATCGGTACAAACTTTCAGAAGGATCTCCGCTTAGATTACAGAATGACAAGATAACCAACATAATGTTACATTTCTATTTGCCTTTATGTTCTATTGTTGCGCCTTATACACAAATAATCTATTGTAGCAAAGTTTGTTTCATATTAATGCTGTTTCTGCGCTTATTCGTTTAAGCGAGCAACTGCTATATGAGTTTCAAGGATTGCTAAATGTCAACTGCTGCCAACTAAAAAGGCAATTAAGCTGTATTTATAGATAAGACAACCCTAACATCCTTCCTTACAATTTTGACTGTTTATTTTAAGAGCCCACTCCGAAAAGGATGTTTTATAAAAATCGCGGCGATAGATTCGCTGTTTTCAAAAAAATATCTTTAAAGAGCTAAAAAAGTCGCTTTATTGCCGTCTTTTACCTATATAATGAGTAAAAACTGTACTTTTTAACCATGTTTTCTTTGACTTGAAATATTACCCGGCTTTTCGGAGTGGGCTCATTATTTCAATTTGCTGTTGAATCAGCATTTCACCCAGATTCTCCCGCTGTCATAATTTAACTAGTAGGCCCTAATGTATTATCCAAACAGACACGTATTAGAGCCAGTCCAAGGACTGCTATTATAGCGAACTCCCATCATTGGGCCGCGCCCGCTGCGAGAAAGAGCTATCATTGGCATAGGCAGCAATGCTTCAGGCGGCCAAATCATCATAATGCGTATTTCAGCTTTGTTCATGCCTTCCGGCGTATAAATCGCTTCCGCATATCTGATTTTCTCTTGCAACAGCCAATTATGACGTTCATTCGGTTGTATTGAAATAATGTCTGCTTCAGTTGGCTGCACATTTACTCCTTTTCCTGCAAAAGAATAAAGCGGTTTGAGAACATAATTTTTAAGGTCTTGAGGAATACTGTCTATTTCATTAAGAAAATGAGCCGAAGGCACGGCGGCATGATGTAGATATGGCAATGAATGTTTGCTTATTTTGAAATACCAATTTGGATGCCCAGCCCACTCCACATCAAGATCATCAGTCCATACAAATGGCAATATTGTATTTTCAGATTCAAGTTCATCTACAATTGCGCGATTATACAGGCGCTTTGCTTGATGCATCTTTCCGTCTTTTCTGTAATACAATTTATTATCTTGTTTTATCAATGAACAAATATCGGTTTCGCGAACTCCAAACAATCTTTCCGTTGCTAAAAAGTCAGGTCGCGTTTTTTGTGTTTGCGGTTTATACTCAGTCAAAATAACATCTTCGGCCTGCTGATTTCCTACGATTGCATTACGAAGCAAGTCAAGATATGAATTGTCAGACAGTTCGCTCAACGTATAGCTAAATTCTTCATAGCCATAGTGCTTCTGAACTATTTGCGATAAAATAAAATGATAGGCGTACAACGACGGGAACCCCTGCAATTCAACAAGTTTTGCATCGTATCCATCATTATTCGAGCCGGTCAGCGCATAATCAGCAATGAGAAAGAGCGGTTTTGCGTCTTCATGCGGCACAGTATATTGAGGCATAAGAGAAAGCACTGCTTTTTCACTGTGCGGAGGAAGTATGCATAATTCAGCTATTTCTATCGAATAGCGCTCGATTTTACGCCTATATTCATGCGACAAAAAAACAGGCATTTCAGATATGCGCCACTCTACGTGCATAGTTGCCGCAACGTCTGCTTTTGCTAAAAGTTCTTGATGTTTTTTAATAGTGTAGAGTTTTTCGGCAAATTCGCGTTGGATTTTTGGCAGCATGGCTTTAGAAAAATTATTTCAACATAATCTATATACAAAAATACAGTTTGACGATGAAATATATTCTTACTCCCGATGAAATGCGGGCAGTTGACGGCGCCACAATTGAGAATTATAAAATTCCTTCAATTGTTTTAATGGAAAATGCTTCGCGAAGCGCAGCCAATATCATTCACCGTTTTATTACTCGGCAGATTCCACATTTTCACGGGAAAATTTACGCCCTATGCGGAGTAGGAAATAATGGTGGAGACGGGCTTGCCATTGCGCGTCATTTGCATGAAAATTACCAAGTCAGCATCATTGTATTGCGCGATAACAAATCTTTTTCGACAGATGCTGAAATCAATTTTCAGATTGCAAGCTCTTTGAAAATTGAATGTATTTTCCTTGATACTCCTGAATTTATTAACAGCTTAAATTTCGAATCAAGCAGCATTTTTCTCGATGCATTAATTGGAATTGGAGGCAGTGGCGAGCTTCGTCAAAACACGGTGCAATTGCTTTCGCAAGTTCGAGCGTCTCGTCCATCTGCAATAATTGCCATAGACAATCCAACTGGCATGAATTGCTTGACAGGCGAGTGCGATAGTTCAGCTCTTGATGCCGATTTGACTATCGCTATGGCTGCAGAAAAAACCGGTTTAAGGCTTGGGAAAGGAATCGAGAAATGCGGCAAAATAGAAACGGCTTTTATAGGAGCTCCACAATCAGTTATAGAGCATTTTGCCAGCTCGGCTCGCTGGGAAGCAGGCGACAATGCCCTGCAGAATCGCCAGCGCGTTTCTTCAAAATTCGACTACGGGCGCGTAGTTGTCATTGCAGGAAGCCGATCTATGCCCGGCGCAGCCGTATTAGCTGCAAATGCTGCGGTAACTTCCGGCGCTGGTTTGGTTGAACTCTTTACGCCGGAACGACATGCCTCATTGTTGCCAGAAATAATCTGCCATCGTCCGCAATCTTGGCAAAACGGTTTTTTTTCTCCGGACGACCTTGACGAAATCGCTCCTTCGCTTGCAAAGGCAGACTCGATAGTTCTCGGGCCCGGCATAGGACTTCGAGCAGAAACTCAAGAATTTGTTCGAGATATCGTTGAAATAGCCGGTAACACACCTCTTATAATTGATGCAGAAGCAATCGCGGCTATAGGAGATGCGCACCTGCTGCCATCAATGGTACTTACGCCGCATATTGGTGAATTTGCTCGGCTTACAGGAATTTCACGCGATGAAATAGCTCTCAATTCCTTATCAATTGCTCGTAAATTTGCCTCAGAAACAAGATCAATTCTGCATCTAAAACACATTCCTTCTTTGACGACAGACGGTAAATTCACTTACTTTGCCATCAATGGCAACCCCGGCATGGCAACAGCGGGCAGCGGAGACGTTTTATCCGGCATAATCGGCGCTTTTGCAGCTCGTGCTATTACTCCTTTGCAAGCTGCTTCGTATGGCGCATTTATTCACGCTTTGTCCGGCGATCTTTGCGCCAAAAAAATTGGCTTTGAAGCATTGACTGCTTCTCGTATTATTGAATTTCTGCCCGAGGCATTACATACAGCTATATGAAAAACAATCGTATTATGCGCATTGCTCCATTTATTGCGCTAAGTGCGGCCATCTTTTGGTTTTCTCATCAGCAGCAGCCGCCTTTTCTCGATCTCGGCTTTCAATGGGAAGATAAATTATATCATTTTATAGCATATTTTATCTATGGAATTGCTGCAGCAATTGCCATTCGCGCTGCATTTCCGCGTTTCAATCATCGTTTCACATTAATCCTGCTCATTATTACAGTCATGGTATTTGGAGCATCCGATGAATTTCACCAATGGTTTGTTCCGGGGCGATCAAGCGATTTTGCCGATTGGCTCGCTGACGTTTTAGGAGGAATAGCCTCTGCAGCTGCTGTTGCATTTGCAGATAAAAAATGGCTTAACCGCAAAAATGCAGGTAATCAACATTAAGCGAAAAATTTCACAACCGAGTGTAGAGCTTCGGTTAGAATATCAATTTCTGCTTCTGTATTATAGAATGCCAAAGAAGCGCGAGTTGTAGCAGAAACGCCAAAATGCTGCCACAGCGGTTGATTGCAATGATGTCCGGTACGAACGGCAATTCCTTCGCGATCAAGAAAAGAACCGATGTCGTGCGGATGAATGTCGCCAAGCGTAAAAGATATCACGGACACTTTTTGAGGCGATTTGCCGTAAATTTTTATTCCATAGATTTCAGAAAGTCGCTCATTAGCATAGCGAAGGAGTTCATGTTCGCGCAATTCAATATCAGACATTCCAAGCGACTGGATATATTTTATGGCTGATGCCAGACCAATAGCTCCTTCTATATTCGGCGTGCCGGCTTCGAATTTTTCCGGTGCATCGGCAAATGTAGTGCGTTCGAAAGTTACTAGACGTATCATGCCGCCGCCACTTTGATACGGCGGCATTTTTTGCAATATTTCTCTTCTGACATACAGCGCTCCAATTCCCGACGGGCCAAAGAGTTTATGCCCAGAAAAAGCATAAAAATCACAATCAAGCTCGCGCACATCAATCTTTAAATGGGGAATTGCTTGCGCTCCGTCGAGCAAGGTTGGAATGCCGCGCTCGCGGGCGGCGGCAATAATCTCACGAGCTGGGTTAATTGTGCCAAGCGAATTTGACACATGAGCCAAAGCGATGAGTTTTGTTCGGCTTCCGAGAAAAGTATCAAGATCATCGGTTATTAGTTCGCCATTATCTGAAACCGGCATTACTCGCAATCGAGCTCCTTTTTCTTTGCAGAGCAGCTGCCAAGGCACAAGATTAGAGTGATGCTCCATTTGTGTAATCACAATCTCATCGCCCTCCCGCAAAATATTCCTGCCAAAAGTTGAAGCCGCTAAGTTGATGGATTCCGTAGTGCCGCGCGTAAAAATAATCTCATTAGCATTCGCACCGACAAACTGCGCCACAATTTTTCGCGCATTTTCATAAGCATCTGTTGCATTCTGACTTAGAAAATGAACACCGCGATGTATGTTTGCATTTGATTCGGTGTAATGATGAGCGATTGAATCAAGAACTGCCTGCGGTTTGTGGGCAGTTGCAGCATTGTCTAAATATACCAACGGCTTGCCATATATTTTAGCTGCAAGTGCAGGAAAATCCTTACGGATAGCATCCCAATCATGTATTGCAGGCGGCTTAGATTTTTGAGATTGTTCGGCACTGTTGAGCATCAATGTTACTCCTCAACGTGCAATTGGTCTGCAATTATTCTATCGAGCGCTATGCGCATTTCTTCATTTTTAATTTTATTAAGTATTTCTGAGGCAAAGGCGTGAAGCAACAATGCTTTGGCTTTTTCTTCGGGAATACCACGCGATTGCAAATAGAAGAGCGACTCTTCATCTAAATAACCGGATGTTGCGCCATGTGAACACTTTACGTCGTCAGCATAAATCTCTAATTCCGGCTTGCTGTTGATGGTTGCGCCGGCCGACAATAAAATTGTCCGATTCGATTGGTAAGCATTGGTCTTTTGAGCATTTTTGAAAACCATCACTCTTCCGTTAAACACAGCTGTCGACTTATCGTCGAGAATATGTTTGTATAGTTCGCTGCTTTGACAATGCGGCGAAACGTGATCAACCGTTGTATGATTGTCAATCAATCTGCGATCATTGCCTAAAACAAGTCCATAAAAATGAGTTTCGGCATTAGAGCCGACAAGCTCGGCGCTTGATGTATTGCGAACAAATGCGCCGCCAAAAGTCAAAGTTACTGCCTCATATCGGCTGTCTGCCAATTGTCGAACTCTCGAATCTGAAATCTTTGCGGCAGAATCATCTTGGATGATGTAATGCTGCAATGAAGAGTTTTCTTCCAAAAGCAATTCAGCGGCTGAATTAACCAAAGCAGGGCTATCGCCTAGCGCTGCTGAATATTCGATGATAGATACTTCAGAATTTTTACCAACCGATATGTAAATTCTTGGCTGCACCAAAACTGATGATGATCTCGCATCGGTGTAATTTATAATTGCAATTGGCTGGAGAATCTTTTTGCCGGCTACAATTTTTAGCGACACTCCACTTTGGAAAAAAGCAGTGTTCAGAGCTGTAAAAGCATTTTTGTCGAATGGAAGTATTTCTCCAAACAAATTTTCATTTTGCGGATTAACTTCATGCAGAGATGAAACTTGCACATCGTCTGGCACGCCGTCGGGCAGTGAAAAACTTGGTGAAAAAATACCGTTCAGAAGCAGTATTTTGACTGTATTCTGAGGTATAAAATCAGGGATCGCAGGCAGTTCTCCACGTTGAATCGTATTCTCAGATGGCAGCAAATAATCATGCTTAATCAGCGGAATAATATTAGTATACTTCCAATCTTCAACGCGAATGGTAGGAAAGCCAAGCGCTCTAAAGTTTTCTGCCGCTTTGCTTCGCAACGCATGAAAACATGTTTGATTATCACCATTGAGCGATTGCTCGCGAGCTGTGAAGAAATCGAGCAATTTATTATGCAAATCATTGTTTTCCATAGTTCTATGCCGCATCCTTTAGCCAATCGTAACCTTTTTCTTCTAATTCTAATGCCAGTTCTTTTCCACCAGAACGCACAATTTTCCCTTTATAGAGAACATGGACAAAATCGGGAACAATATAATTCAACAAACGTTGGTAATGCGTTATTACAACAAAAGCATTATCGTTGTTTCGTTGTGCATTTATGCCGTTGGATACGATTTTAAGTGCATCAATATCGAGCCCGGAGTCAGTTTCATCTAAAATCGTAAGTTTGGGTTCAAGCATAGCCATTTGAAATATTTCATTTCGTTTTTTTTCTCCGCCGGAAAAACCTTCATTCAAAGAGCGCTGCAAAAAGCTCTTGTCTATTTCGACAAGTTTTGATTTTTCCCGCACCATTGCTAGAAAGTCCATCGCGTCAAGCGGATCTTGTCCGCGACTTTTGCGAAGTTCATTCATAGCGCTTTTCAAAAAATTCACGGTAGATACGCCCGGAATTTCTACAGGATATTGGAATGCAAGGAAAATGCCAGCATGAGCGCGCGCTTCCGGCGGCATGCCGAGCAAATTTCGTCCACCGAATAATACTTCGCCACCGGTTACTTCAAATTCATTGCGACCGGCAAGAACTGAAGCAAGAGTTGACTTGCCGGAGCCGTTTGGTCCCATGATCGCATGAACTTCTCCCGGTCGCACTTTCAGCGAAATTCCGTTCAGAATTTGTTTTCCTTCTATTCCTGCACAAAGATTTGATATTTCAAGCATTTTCATTTCTCTATAATTGTACGATAACAATCGGTTTATATTGAGTTCATCTCATCTTGAATTGCCAAAGCAAGCCATTCTTTTTCATTGAAACCAATGCAACAGCCGGAATTGCCCAAAAGAATTGGGCGCTTTATCAATTTTCCGTTTGCAGATAAAAATTCAAATAGATGCTCTATTGGCATTGCTTGCAATTCGTCTTTATTTGGCAAAGAATGATAAGTTTTCCCTGATGTATTTAGCAGTTCTTTTATACTGCGTCCGCAATGTTCATAGATAGAGCGAATTGTGTCTATGCCAAGCGGATTTTCCACAATATCAATGTAATCAGCGCGAATCAACTCTTTTTTTATGAATTGGATCGCTTTCTTGCATGTGCTGCATTTTCTGTAGTGCAGTAGTTTGAGCATAATAATTACTGTTGTTGTGTCAAAATACCTCGAACAATCAACCGACGCTGCCCTCGAGTGAAACTGCAAGCAGTCGCGACGCCTCTACGGCAAACTCCATAGGCAATTGATTCATTACTTCTTTACAATAGCCATTTACAATCAAAGCTACTGCTTCTTCGTTGGAAATGCCTCTTTGATTGCAATAGAAAAGTATATCCTCACCTATTTTCGAGGTTGTAGCTTCATGCTCAACTATTGCCGTTTTGTTGGACACCTCAAGATAAGGGAACGTATGCGCGCCGCATGTGTCGCCAATGAGCAAAGAATCGCATTGTGAAAAATTTCGCGCATTCTCTGCTGTTCTGTTAATGCGCACCAATCCGCGGTAGCTATTATTAGAACGTCCAGCCGAGACGCCCTTTGACACAATTCTGCTGCGCGTATTCTTTCCGATATGCATCATTTTTGTGCCTGTGTCTGCTTGCTGATAATTATTGGTGACTGCTACCGAATAGAACTCGCCAACAGAATTGTCGCCTTTCAGCACAACGCTTGGGTATTTCCACGTGATTGCCGATCCTGTTTCAACTTGCGTCCAAGATATTTTACTGTTGTCGCCAAGACACATTCCACGCTTTGTTACAAAATTATAGATTCCGCCTTTGCCTTCTTTGTCGCCCGGATACCAATTTTGCACAGTTGAATATTTTACTTCGGCATTTTTATCAGCAACAATTTCCACCACTGCTGCATGAAGTTGATTTTCATCGCGCATTGGCGCAGTACAGCCCTCCAAATAGCTTGCATAAGCGCCTTCCTCAGCCACAATAAGCGTTCTTTCAAACTGACCTGTTTCTTTGGCATTCATACGGAAATAGGTAGATAATTCCATGGGGCAACGCACTCCTTTGGGAATATAGCAAAAAGTCCCGTCGCTGAAAACCGCAGAATTAAGAGCCGAGAAAAAATTATCACTTGGCGGGACCACGCTGCCCAAATATTTTTTCACCAAATCTGGATGTTCGCGAATTGCTTCGCTTATCGAGCAGAAAATTACGCCCATAGCGCCGAGTTTATCCTTAAACGTTGTTGCAACTGACACGCTGTCTAAAACGGCATCAACAGCGATTCCGGAAAGACGTTCTTGTTCGACAAGTGAAATGCCGAGTTTCTCAAAAGTATTTCGAAGCTCAGGATCGATTTCATCAAGCGACTTTGGCGCTTCTTTTTTGGGTTTTGGTGCCGCATAATAGCTGATATCATTAAAATCAATTGGCGGGAACTGCACTTTTGCCCAATTCGGAGCTTTCATCGAAAGCCATTGGCGATATGCCTTCAAGCGCCATTCAAGCATCCAGTTCGGTTCTTGTTTTTTTGCCGAAATCATGCGAATTACATCTTCATTCAATCCTTTCGGTGCTACTTCCTGCTCTATATCGCTGACAAAGCCGTATTTATATTCACTTGATACAACTTCATCAAGTATATTGTTTTCCGTATTCATAAAAGTAATATTAAATTATACAGATATTGTTTCTGCCGAATAGCTGATTGTTTCGGCTATCGTCATTGAATGAAACAATGCGTCTATTCGCTTTTGAAGCGCTTGCATTGGTTTTCGTATTGTGCAGTTGTTGAACGCCACACAGCAGCAATCAATATCATTGACCGCGCAATCAACTATGTTCTGCTTTCCCTCTACGCCTGTTATCACATCGGCAATTGTAATCAAATCGGCAGTCCGAGCTAAAGTGTATCCCCCCTGAGTGCCTTGATGCGATACCGTTATCCTCGATTTCGACAGCGCATGCAATACCTTTGCCACAAGCTCAAACGATATGCCATACCACTCTGCAATTTCTTTTGCACGAACTATTTCTCCACGGCGAACAGCTATATACTGAACAGCAAGTAAACCATATTCGATTCTTTTTGAAAGTCGTAGCATAGATAAGTTGTATTATTGATATCAACGAACACTTCTGATACGTTTATCAGATATTATTCCGCCACAAAATTACGACATTTTTAGTCGTGTTTCAAGAAAAATTATTTTAGAACTAAAATAATTTTTGTCGCTGCTAATCAGTAGTGGTCAATATCTCAATCTTATTTTGGTTGATTTGGCGTGCTTGCACCATTGCTGCTGAAAAGTTAGCAAAAAAACAACCTTCATTTGTGGGATTTCAAACTTGGTCACACTATATTTTATACAAATTCCGCAAAATTTTAGCTTCGACCAATACATTTGATTTTAAGTTAATAAAAATCTATTCTTATCCATGAACGATATTTAAGGCGAAACAAAGTAAATATAATAGAATCTTTTTGTTTGACAGTTTATTATGTTTATCTAAAACAATGCTCTTAGCACATTTCTTACAAGTTGTTCTTGCGTCTTCATCGGTTCGGGAATTGGCATTCGGGGAATATTTAACCACTAAACATAAATACGAAGCGATTCGCCCAGACTGATTCAAAGTGCTCGATAGAGGCAGTTAATTCTTCTCCATTAAGAAAAGGTATTCCAAGTATTTTCGTTCACTATTTAACCACTCGTTTGTCCAACGCATTTATCCCATTACGTTTTTCTTGTAGTCAATTTCTACTACACGAACTATATTTCCTGCAGAATTGATAATGTCAAAAATATCTTCTCTTGTGGCTCTACCTCCTGAACCGTATGACAATTAAATGTATTTTGAATTAGTTTGATGAATTAATTTTTGAGCCCACTCCGAAAAGGTATTTTATGAAAACTGCAGACGAAAGATTCGCTTTTTTTCATAAAAACATATCTTCTAAGAGCTAAAAAAGTCGCTTTTTTGCCGTTTTTCTCTTATATAATGAGTAAAAACTGTACTTTTTCACTATGCTTTCTTTGATTTGATATATTAACCGACTTTTCGGAGTGGGCTCATTTTTATATTGCCTGCATAGCTATAAAATGCCCGTTATCATCTTTTCTGAGTTCTTCAAAAATAGATGCAGCAACTACGTCACGCGAATCCTCTCTTCGATTTACTTTTCCAAATAATTTTGGTTTATTGTTTAGTATTACTGAAGTCCAAATATGATAATAAGAATTGTAGCAAACCCTGCTTGGTGGCATTTTTTCGTTGTTTGAACCGTATGGCGGATCAAAATATGCTAAGTCGTATTCTCGATTTTGAATGGTGTCAAAAATATCACCTCTTAGAACTTCATTCTCACGATTGTATTTAGATAATAAGGGAATTTCTAATTTCATATCGTTGTATGAACGTGGCGACCATTCGGCAAGATAAGCCGCATAATGCCCTATTGTACTGTCTACCGAATCTAATGCAAGTATTAGGCTTGTAAGTACAATAGATTTATCAACATTGTCTAAATTCTACTTGTCAATTTCATCTCTAATCGCATCAAGTTTCATTGTGTTGTTTAATTGAAAATGTCTTTTTCGGTGTTAGTATTAGAGAACCACCATAATGTTTAGAAAACCAACCGTGATAACCTTTGATAGAATTTAGATAATCAATTAGTGGCTTGTATTGTTTTGGTGGTATAGTGTTTAGCAGATAAGTTTTTGCAAAGTTCTCTGACCAAACTGAAATGTCATTTCATGTTGTGCTAAAACCTGCTTTTGCAAGCGCTTGGAAAACTCTTGTAGAGCCACTAAATCCATCAAGCACTTTATAAACTTTTATTTCTGAAATTACATCGAAAATATAAGGCAGGATTTTTGGTTTATAGCCCGCATATTTTATGCCTTCGGTTTTAGGTGTTTATATTCTTGTATTTCTTAATAAATCAATCATTTTTTCATTATTAAGTCATCTATCCTTTTTGCAAAATATCTTTTGCTCTTTCGAGCCATTCTTTTGTCGAGTTTAATGCAAAACTGAATAACTTAATCAGAGTATAGTTGTGAGAATAATCAATCCAACTACTTCGTTATTCTATCAAAAAATCCGGTTGGGTTTTTTAATAGTGTCTACAAGCCTCGTTGCAAAACATTTGTAGAGGTTCCACCAAATCTAACTTCACAAATGTAATTATCGTCTTTGTCCACAAACAGAAAAAAAGGTTGTTTTCTGCTTTTACCTTGAATTTTATCTCTAAGACTTTCTCCATTACCAGTTTAAACAATTTTTTCCTTTGCTTTAACTACTTTATTATGGTCAAAATCACAATATTACAACTCTATTGCTTTTTCGCTCTAAAATAAAGACATCAAGTTTATATTAGGAGAATCGTTAAAAGTATCTGAACTGAATAGCTCTTTTATTATCTGTTTGCTTGTAATTTGTTTGTCATCGATTCAATTGATTTGTTCTCCTATATAGGGAAACAATTTTTGGTTGCTGTCAGTTGAAAGTTGCAAGAGAACGTCATCGTATGCTTTCAAACTAATAAGGAATTCCTATTTGGTTAATTCGTTTATGATTTCAATGTCTTCTTCGCGCTCTTTTACTTGAAACAAGTCATTGCCAACGTGAATAGATTTGAAGTCATACACAAATTGATTGATGAACTCAGCAATGTGTTTCTGCTAAATCTCCGTGCGTTTTTACCCACAAGTTGCATTCAGAAAATGTTATTCAATGTGTTTGTGACCAAATATCTTTGTTTTTCTGCTATAAGTTTAGATATTTATTTGAAATCTAAGTCTGAATTTGTTTTCTTTATTTTTGCTTATGTTTATTTGTCTTAGTCTTTTTTTTTGTTTTTGTTGTATTTTAACAGCCATATTTTTTGGCTGAACATTCACTGCTTAATTACATGCATCACATAGATATTCCAAACAAGAAAAAAATTAAAGCTCGCCGAAACCATTCTCAAACAAGGCGGACAATTCATCAAATGCCATTTGTTCATCTTCTCCGTCTATTCGAACAAGCAATTCGCTTCCCTGCTCCGCAGCAAGCGTCATCACGCCAATAATACTTTTTGCATTGATTCCATAACCATCGCGCTCGATATAAATATCCGATTTATACTTTGCGGCAAGTTTTACCAGCATTGCTGCCGGTCGCGTATGCAATCCGGCTCGGTTTCGAATTATCAGGCGTTGCTCTATCATAGATTAGTTTTTAATTATTTCAGATGAAGAAATTTTAAATTTTAACGTCGAAAAAATGTAATAGAACTGCGAAAATAAACAGAAGGTTTTTAAGTATACCACAACGCATTATATTGCTTAACACTTAACTGTAAAATTCAATTTTACATATTAAATAGTTGTTTACAGCAATTATAACACATTGTTTACAAGATTTAATTGTAAAGTTTTGCACATATAAAGATAATTGCAAGTCCTCAACAACTGTCTATAATCAGCGAATTATTATCAGTCGGCCTGTTTGCGGTTTGATATACGTATCTGCTTTGATATCAAGCGCAAAAATATATACGCCGGTTGGAACATTGTCGCCATTTTCATCGCTCCCATCCCATGCTATCTCGTTCATTCCTATTCGGGCAACACTCGATAATGTTCTAATTTTTCGTCCTTGCTGATTAAAGATATTGACAGTTACGGGAGCGTCTTGCATTTGTCCTTTGTAGCGATAGCGTATCTTGCCTATAGAATTTATCGGATGCGGAACAATAGATATTTCGCTAACACTGCCGTTCAGCACGACGTTGAGAGTTAAACGCAATGTATCGCGATTAGCAGTCGCGTCTTGGGCAATAACAGTAAGCAAATTATCGCCTATCTCTAATGTCTTGCGCGAAAGGAATGAAAGACGTGCGCGCGCTGTCGTTCCATTGTTGATGTGAGAAAATGACACATTGCTCGTATTAGTATCTGGTTGTAAAAATCTGTTTAAACGCACGCGAAGATTTGCAGAATCTATCGGCAGTCGAGAATTGTCATGCACTATAATATCAAAGTGAGTTTCCGGCGCTACAACGTCGCCGTTTGCAATGCTAACGCTATCGGCAAACACCTCAACATAAGGAGGAATTGAATCTTCAACAACTCGGAGTTGGAGGTAGCGATTATTATTAAATTTATAAAGTTCGTCAGAGCTTCCAGACGGATCTGCAACCCCATATATCCCATTAACATTACTTGCTTCATCTGTGGAAATGCTGTTAGATATTTTTATTTCTTCATCGGGTGCAAGCGGTGGAATAGCAAGCTGCGCTTCTTGCATAATCCCCAATCCTGTAAGGGGTTGCATTTTTACCGCAAGCACGGCAGCATTAGATATAGAGCGACGGGCGATATTTTTAACAGTAAATGAATACGTTGCAGTATCTCCGCGTAAAACTTTTTCGGGAACAATGGTTGCGTTAGATAGCAAAGCAAATTCGGGTGCTGGCGTAAACGAGATGTTCCATTCCTTTAATATCGGACTTACGTGCGGTTGTGATCTTTCAAAATCTGTTGTAAAATAGAGATAAGGATATTCAGTTGCTGAAATGGTGTCTAACAGTAAATCTGCTGAAGAATGTATTTCTGCCAAAATATCATCTTGTCCTAAATTACTTTTTCGTCCCATGAGTTGAATATTTGCAAAACAGCTGCTATCAGGCAAACTAAGATCAATATGCGCCAAGCTCCATTGTTTGGCAGGGCCGAAAATCGGCGAAACGGCAGCGCCTTTTTTTTCATAATATACAAGAGTATCGAAAAGCACTAATGAATCTGGCCTGGCGCCCCACATTTCATGAGCCGAGCCGATTGCACCGCCCTTTACTCCAACCATGACATAACCGGATGCCAATCTATGTTCGTCTATTGGGCTTCCATTTGGATAATATTTACCAAGGAGTATTGAATCGGTTAAAACAGCTCCGTAACTGCGCATGGCAGCCAAAAACGAAGCTGTATCGCCATCTTTTCCGGGTTGTGCAATAGCAAACCCTCGAAATCCAGCATCGCACACACTAATGACAACAATATCACCATTAGCCACCGAATCACGCAGATATCGTACAATTGCATCAGTATTTCCCATGCGCGCCGCCTCCCATTCGGGCGGAGCAAATCCCCAATAATCACGGAACTTGCCTATTGAATCAAAAGGAGTAAGATGCACAATGCTAAAACTTGCCATGTCGGTATGTTCTATGTATTCTCGTCCGCCGACTATTATGCGGCCATAACGAAACTTCGTATTATCATAACCATTGCGAGAAATAGAAACAATAGGGACTTTCTTTGTCGAAAGTATAACGCCATCTTCATCATCAGAATAATGCAAATTATTCATATCAGCATATTTCCAAGAGCTGCTCAAATACTGCCTCACAGTTGCTTTATCTGTTAGTTTTTCAGAAGAAGCATAAAACGGTATGTAAAGCCACGCGCTTGGATTCGATGTTTCCACGTTTACAGTTCGGGTGCGAAGAATATATTCTTCATCAATTTGCAATGATGTTTCTGATGGTTTCCACTCAATAAACGCTTCATGAACTTTTATAGAATTGTTAGTCGCAACAGCAGAGTCCGAAGCAAGAAGCGCAGTCATTTCTTTGTTCCACAGCTCGCACTCATATCTCAATTCTGCCGGATTTTCTGGGCGCGCAAACCTGAAAGTCGGGTTGCTCGCAGTAACATTCCATAAAGGCAGCGGATCGAGCGGCTGAACGCCACCTGTCAGAACATCAAATGCAGTCCGATAGCTATTTACGCCACGTTTCCCTTCAACAACCGACTTTTCAGTGTTAATTTCAATTATTATTTCGTGTCTGCCTGGTTTTTTATCTGTTTTCAAATTAAATTCTACCGACATTAAAGCGCACATATATTGCACGGTTGTCTCAAGAGTATCTGTTCGCCCATTATAGCGATGCAAAACGCGAACAGAAGCAACTGTATCCAGATATGTTCCAACATTGCGTATGACAATTCGCAAAGTTGCAGAAGAATCTGTCTCTTTAATAAACGGTGAGCCATCGAGCGCCTCAATATGAACATCGTCATCATTAATATACAGATCTGGAATGCTGTCAAGGACAAACCGAGTGAGCGGGTCGCCGATGAGCGAATATTGCTGCTGGGCAACTCGATATTCAGGATTAAATCCCAATCTGCCTTTTGCAGCATACAATAAATCGCCCAAACGCCGCGTGCCGCGTTGCAGCGATTGGAATAGATTATAATTAACAAATTTATCTATATCTACAACACCGGTGCCTGTATTGCCAAAAGCGGCAATAGATCCTTTGTCTTTTGCTAAAACATATCCCTCATTTCTACATTCTGAGAATGGATTAGCAAATGCTCCTGTTTGGCATGCAAATGTTGCCAGCACATTGTATCTTCCACGATTGATCAGAGTATTGACCTGCCAGCCATCAACATCAAACACCTCTGGCGCGCCGTGCCCCCAAAAATTCAGCCAAGCAGCGCCTTTATTTACTTCGTTTCTAACTGTAGTTGCAAGAAACTGGTCTACAGCGCCATCAGAATTCCGTCTAATTCTGACAGAATCAATACAGACAGGCGGTTCAAGTATTGTTTCTCGCGCATAGTCAAAAATATTGTAAAACTCTTCTTGCTGACCTGCGCCGTCACCGCCGGAAAGAAAGAAAAAATTTCGCATCCATGGGCGCGCCGATAATGTATCATATTCGATTAGCTTATCTACAATGTAATTTGCATCCACGGCGCTATGAACAGGCAGCCGGCCTACGATGACGTCATATTGCTTTTCATCGTTAAGTGAGCCATACCAAAAATCCGAGACCGGAAAGCCGTGGCTGGGCACAAAATCAATTTGATTAGAATTTGGCAGCAAATGAAGAGGATCCCAGCTTGCATCACCAAAAAGAATCAGATATGCAGGCGGTCTGTTTCTCTTTGATGATAAAAATTGTAAATATCTTTTGATAGCGTCCGGCGTTTTTTTACCAAATGAAAACTCATTGTAAATATCGTCGGTGTTTGCTGTTGCCACACTGTAACCCTGAGATCTTCTATACGCAGCAAGATGATTTGCCGCCTGCTCAAAATCAGGATGGGTTACTATGATTACATCAGCATCTGCCGGTTTGCTTCTCAGCGAAGATTTGTGAACCAGCGACAATGCTGCTCGCTCAATTGTAGATTCATCGGTCATTAAAAGAGGCATCGCCTCGCCGGATGCCAAAGACAAATTAGCGCGAAAGCTCCTGCCATTGCTATTTTGATAGAAACTGTCGACCGAAGCAGCCGAAGCTGATATCTTTTCACGCAAAGAGCCGACAGCATTTTTGAGCAATATGCAAGCCCACGCTCCTCCATTAGGAATATCTACAGAAGCTCCTTGATCTACAAAGAACACTTTTACCGAAGCCGGAAATTGATCGGGCGAACGAAACGCTGCTGAAATACCTGTGCCATCCGGCAAAGTTTTAAGAAAATTTGCGGCGGTGTCAATTCTCGTTTTGAATATGCGGGCAAGTCGGCTTCCGTCAGGCAGTGCCGCAACAATCACCAATCCTCCGTCGGCATTGATAACCGTTGAATCGTTAGCCGTTGCAGAGCAATCGCCTGTTGCAGACGCGCCTGCAGCTAAAAATGTTCCTGACGCAGCGCGAATAGCGGCATAATTTCCTGACAGCGTGTCAAGAGCAATAACTTTTGAAGAAGTAAAGCCCGGCACTGAAAGCTGAGAAGATGTAAAACGCCGAGGCACTGAAAAATCTGCATTACCTTTGACTGCCAGCGGGCGAACGCTGCCGGTAATTGTAAAATAATCAACGCCAAGCGCCGATTGCCCTTGCGCTCTAACACGTTCATTGACAATAGAAAGCGTATTCGCGCCTGAAAGAAGCAACGATGACGAAATATTGCCGCTCAAATAATAATAATCGAATGCTGAGGCATCTTGACTAACAATTTGACCGCCATTTGCATTGAGTTTTACGCGATAATCAACACTAGATCCCGAATTGGCCGAATATGTATAATATTTAACATTTACCGTCAGATTGTTATCACTTGCAGAAAATGGCAATAAAGGCACAACGCAACGCAAAGTGTTGTTGTAATCTTCAGTCAGCAGCATTTTCCAAATAAAACCTTTACCAAAAGAAAAATTTTCAGAATTATAGGAAGAGTTTCCCGGCGACCCAACCAATGCACCCCAATTAAAATCATGATCTTCTTCAATGTGCAAATTAATATCAACAGCTTTTATAATTTCTTTAGCATCAACTTGTTGCATGGGCTTCAGCCGATTTGCCGACATCTGGCTGTCAAGCGTTAGGAAGAATGGCTCCCGGTCTGTAATATAATCGTAATATGTTGTATCGCCTATAGTTCTTCGACCTGCAAAATAAAATGTGTCAGCAGCTGTCAGCGCGCCGTCGTCATCAATTACAGCCATCGCATACGAGTGCCCTTGATGAAGCAGCTCTAATTGCGCCGTCGGTTTACTTCTCCACTCTGGATATGCAGCTATAATATCAGCGCCAGTAAACATTGCCGCGCCATCACGTGTAGTGTATAACTTTAAGTAAGTTTGATCTTCATTATACCAATCGTTAAAAGCCAGTTTTTTTTCGGCAGATTTATTATTTTTTTTATCAGATGTAAGTATAAGCTGCGAAGGGTTCACAACGTCGGCAAAGAAAGGAATATCAACATTGCTTATTGCTGCGGTCTGAGGAATAATTTGCTTGCTAAATCGAATATTTACAACACCGCTTTCAATATAAGATAGTTCGGTTGTTAATGAATTATAGCTAAACGGCTGCACAATAACTTCTGCAAGAGGCGCTCCGCGTCTGCTCCCAACATACCTAATGGATGCAGTGGGTTGCAAGCTTCTTCCAGAATATGCTTGCTTAGATTTTGCAGCATCAAATTCAACGGAAGCAAGTTTAATTTTGCCAAGAGATTTTGTAGATGCTGCATTCAATAATACTGACTGTTCGCTCTCGTCTGGCACAGCCAAAAGAAAGTGCAGGTTGTCCGCCAATGGAAAACCTAAGGTAAAATTATGGGCGGCATATTGTGATGACAATGTTGCTCGCGACAATCCTTCGGCATTTTCAATTTTACACCGAAGCGATTCCCATGAAATGATCACGCCGCCTGCATCTTGTTTTACAACAATTTGTTGTGCAAACAATTGCGTTGCAAATCCGGCTGTTGCAGCAAGAACAATCAAAAATCTATTTAATCGCACATTCATTGGCGGTGCCTAAATGTAATTAAAGCAGAGTACGCAACTTTATTGTGTTATACCCTGCATATAACGATTTTGTTCTGCTTTTCGCTAAAAAAAGCCGCATATATCATTAAATATATGCGGCGTGCAAATTCTAAAAATTCTTAGAACGATTAGGATTTTGATTTGTGAGCTGCTCCCATTTGAGCAAAGAGTTCGCCGAGTTTGCGCGCTATTTCATCGGCTAATTCTCCGCGAATATTAACAGGATTAGCCAAGTATTCTGATACAGCAAGCTTAACTTTTTCCTTTATCATTTCTGAATTGCCTTCTACCAATGCGCTAGCAAGAGTGTGCATATCTTTGGACACATCTTCAAGCGTGCCCAATTGACTGCGATTGGCATCTTCCATTTTCTTTAACATTTTGTCCATGCGTTCTTCTTCTTGAGTATAAACCAATGTAAATGCCAAAAGAGCAAGCATAGATCCTTCAAGGAAAATTGCGCCTAAAATTAACGATGGGCGTGTAGGAGGAATAAATTTCAAACCGCGAACGCCGATGACAACAATAAGAATAGCCGCGCCGCCATAAGCAGCGCCCGTAACATTATTAGCATATTTTTCTGTAAAGTGGTGCGACATATACAGTCGAAGCCCTTTCATAAACTGCAAATGATTGCGACTATATTCTTGTGCAGAAATTACATCTTCTATCTCTTGTTGTACGAAGTCCGAGAAAAACTCGGTAATACGCATATTAATCACTTCTTTACGAAACTCTACAATATCGGTATCATCATGTAATAAATCAGAAAGTTCTATATGACGATGCGCGCCATGCTGCTCGCCTTGTTCGGTACGCTGCCATATTATATCGAATGCAGTTGCGATTGTTTTGCGCGCTGACTCATCAGCAGACATAGCGCTAAGTTTATTGTCCGGCATTGTGAGAATATCAACAACACTATCGCTGAATCCGGTCTGAAGACGAATTTTTGCTTTTGTATGAGTAATTTCACGGTCGACCTTGTTGGCCATAACGCCAATTGATGAAGGTAGAATCAAGGTTAAAAGCATTGAAAGAGATGCTCCTAATACTGCGGCAAGAATGCTCACAGCCATAATTGGCTCAAGAACAATTGCTTCCTCGCCAAGCTTTGGCGCTTTTACAACCCATTCGCTGCTTTCTTTAACATAGCCGTCGTTTTCAAGCGTACGGTGGCGACTTGTAAAGTCGAATATATAATCAGTTTTAATCACCCCTTTCATTTTGCCGTTATAGACAGCTGATTCATTGGCTTTCTCAGCCAACACACCGTCAATTCGAGGCAATTTTACACCATCGGGAGAGAACAATGATACAACCATTGCTTCCATTGCTTTTGGAATGATAAACTGATAGAATCCAAAAGTAAATGTCGCAAATAATATTAGTAATACTAAGTAATGCTGAAAACCAGTTTTGGCTTCGTGATGCCCCGGAACTTCTTTTGCCGTCATAAATAAGCGCTCCTTCGAAAAAAGTAAAAGGGTGTAATTATTATTAATTTATAGTTGTCAAATTGAAGTTTTATTTGATTAATAACTTAATGTCTTGTATTTGTATTTATTTTTAGCGCAATAAACACTAATAGTGGAATACTAGCAAAAATGCAAATATACGGAGAAACAAGACGTATTTTGTAATTTTGTATTTATGAGAAGCAAAACTCTTACAGCATCATGTGTTTTATCACCATCCGGCACTATTCGCGGCAGCTCTTTTTTAAGCAGTATTGCACAGCGTGAAGCGTTGCTTTCCTATCTTTATGCCATGTGGGTAATTCCTTTGCTAGGAAATCCGACTCTTTGCTAATAAATCTTTAATTACATTTTTCTGCTGTATGCAAACAGTTGCTTCAGTTTGCATGCAACACATATTGTTGCATAGTTATCATAATGTTAATTAAGCAGCCAATATTTTTATAATATAAAAACAGGAATAATCATTATGTCCGATGAACAAAATATTAATATGACCGATAGAACGAATTATCAGCCGCGTTTTCACGTTTCTGCCGATGAGGTGTTTACCGTGCTTGGCAAGCATATTTTGGCTGATGGCTTTAAGCCAATCGTTGACCTCGACAGAAGTAAAGGCAGTTATTTAACAGATAAAGTTACAGGCAAGCGCTATCTCGATATGTTTACGTGCATTGCTTCCATGCCTATTGGCTGGAATCATCCTAAAATGACAGAACCTGCATTTCTACAGTATCTCGCTCAAGCAGCAGTCAATAAACCTAGCAATTCCGATTTGTATTCAGAGCAAATGGCTGTATTTATCAAAACCTTTTTTGAGTTGGCAGTTCCCGACTATTTTAAACATGCTTTTTTTATTGAAGGCGGAGCTTTAGCCGTAGAAAATGCGTTAAAAACAGCAATTGACTGGAAAGTGCGAAAAAATTTTAGGAAAGGATATCAATTTGAGCGCGGTCACCAAATTATGCACTTCCGCCGCGCTTTTCACGGGCGTTCGGGCTATACAATGTCGTTGACAAACACCGATCCGACCAAGACTGCATTATTCCCAAAATTTAATTGGCCTCGCATTCATAATCCGGGCATTCGCTTTCCTCTCAACGACAAAAATCTTGAGCTTGTAAAGCGCGAGGAAGAACTTTCAATCGAACAGATGAAAGCTGCATTTGTAGCAAATCCCGACGATATTGCGGGCATTATTATCGAGCCAGTTCAAGGCGAAGGCGGCGACAATCATTTCCGTCGCGAGTTTATGCAAACATTGCGCGAATTTGCCGATGAAAACGAAGCGCTTTTAATTTTTGACGAAGTGCAAACCGGAATGGGTATTTCTGGTGCTATGTGGGCGCACCAAGCAATCGGAGTTAATCCTGATATTATGTCGTTCGGAAAAAAATCGCAGGTATGCGGCATTTTAGCGAGCGAGCGTGTTGATAATGAGCCGGAAAACGTGTTCCACACTTCAAGCCGCATCAATTCTACTTGGGGAGGAAACCTTACGGACATGGTGCGGGTTACGCGCTATCTAGAAATCATTGATGAGGAGCATTTGGTTGATAATGCGCGCATTATTGGCGGAGTGCTTCAAGAATCGCTTCGAACACTTTCCTTTGATTTTCCAGACTTAGTTTCAAATGCTCGCGGTCTTGGATTATTCTGCGCTTTTGATTTGCCTTCAGCAGATTTTCGCTCGTCGTTCATCAGCAAATGCTACGAGTATGGACTTATGCTATGGATTTGCGGCGACACATCGGTTCGCTTCCGGCCACCTCTAAATATTTCCGCCGCGGAAGTGCAAGAGTCAAACGCCATTATTCGCAATGTTCTAAATGAACTGAGATAATTAACATAAAATTTAAACTATATGTTTGAACAGCCCCTGACCTTTATGCAATGTCAGGGGCTTTTTTCGTCAGTCAGCAAAATATTTATATCGCAGATTCACCAGTGAAGTGCAACGGATGAAATAAATAAAGAGTTGGTTTAAGTGTCATAGTTCAACAACCCAACGACGAGTTTATC
>JBDHXA010000010.1:0-46981 GCA_039810485.1 Chlorobiota bacterium
TTTGAAAACAAATGCGATATTGCAATTTAACAGCTGACTATCTATGTTTTTTTTACCCGACTTTTCGGAGTGGGCTCTTAAAATAAAATTGATTTTTGGTGTATAAATTAATAAAATTATCGTATAATTGCTTGCTTTTTCAGTACCGATTTGAAATGGTTCTGACTTGTGCCTGAAAAAACAAAAAAACTAATTTTTAGAACCCATCTTAAATTAAACCGCACTTAGAAATTCTGCTAAAATATTAGCTGTTATACTTCTATCACAGTTCCTTTCGTTGGATTTTCTACAAATGGATGCCCTTGCTCAAGAAGAGCCGCCTTGAAAGCTTCTTGCGCGTTTGGCTCGCCATGCACCAAATAGATTCTTTGGTCTGCAATTCGCTTGAATTGTCCAATATACTCAAGCAGTTCGCCATGATCTGCATGTGCGCTAAGTCCTGACAGCTTTTCCACATGCGCTCTCACTCGATAATAATCGCCCATTATCCGCACTTTATCTGCTCCATCTGCAATGCGCCTTCCAAGAGTATATTCTGCATTAAATCCTAGAAATAATATTGTTGTATTGCGTTTGCCAATATTATGAATCAAATGATGCAAAACCCGTCCGGATTCGCACATTCCGCTGCCTGCAATAATAATACAAGGTCTTTTCATAGTATTTATGCGCTTAGAATCTTGAATTTCCCGAACATAATGAAGTTCGCTGAATTGGAAAGGATCGGGATCGGAGAGCATTAACTTGCGAGTTTCCTCATCATAACATTCAGGATGAAGCCGAAATACGTGAGTGGCGCTAACTGCCAGAGGGCTGTCTACAAAAATAGGAATTGAAGGCAATCGGCGGTTATTGGAGAGCTCGTTTAAATAGTACACGATTTCTTGTGTTCGACCGACGCTGAAAGCCGGTAAAATTAACTTACCGCGGCGCTCTATAGTTTCGTTGATAATTTGCAGCAAAGATCCTTCAAGATCGGTGTCGGCTTCGTGATAGCGTCCGCCATACGTTGATTCAGTCAATATTACATCAAATTCTTCTGGCGGGCATTCCGGATCGTTTAATATCGGCCGTTTTTTCCGCCCTACATCGCCCGTAAAACATATTCTTGAAGCATGTCCTCTATATTTTACTGTAATAGAAGTAATTGCCGAGCCAAGCAAATGCCCGGCATCGTAGAATTTTACTTTCATATATTTTACAGGCTCAAATTCGTAATGATAAGGCACGGCAACAAACCTTGTCATTGTCTCGGCCACATCTTCCGCTGTATAAAGCGGCTCAATGCGCTCGCCTTTGTGCTTGGCTAAATACAAGGCGTCTTTGGTTTGAATAGAAGCGCTGTCGGCCAGCATTACAGCACATAAATCACGTGTTGCTGGCGTGGCATAAATCATACCTTTAAATCCGCGCTTAACCAAAGATGGCAAATTTCCAGAGTGGTCAATATGCGCATGAGAAAGCACCACGGCATCAATCGAGGCAGGATTAAAAATAAATTCACGATTTATATGATTTGCCTCATCGCGTCTTCCCTGAAACAAACCACAGTCAAACAGTACGTTTTTATTGCCAAAACTAATTAAATGCTGCGATCCGGTTACGGTTTGTGCCGCTCCGCAAAATTTGATTTTCATCGTATATTTTCCTTTTAAAAATGCAAGATTTTCATCTATTTTGTAAAAATACAATTTCTCTCGGTTTCAGTAATTATCCGCCACTCTCCTTCTACAAGTTTTTCTAAAGTTAAACTGCCAATTGCTACTCGTATCAGGCGAAGCGTCGGATGACCAACCGCAGCTGTCATTCGGCGTACTTGGCGATTTTTTCCTTCAGTAAGTTTCAACTCAATCCACGATGTCGGTATTGTTTTGCGATAGCGTATTGGAGGCATTCTTTCATGTATATTTGGCGTTTCAATAATCTTTGCGCTGCAAGGAAGCGTTGTATAATCGGCAATAACAAGTCCGCTTTGAAGTTTTTGAAGTTCATCGTTTGTCGGCAGTCCGTCTATTTGCACCCAATATGTGCGTGAATGTGCATTAAGAGGATGTAAAAGACGGCTATTTAACCCCGCCTCATCTGAAAGCAAGAGCAAGCCCTCGGAATCTGCATCCAAACGTCCGAGAGGATACGTGTTTTTAGGAAATGAAAATTCTGCAAGAGTATGATACTTGCCACATTGCGTAAATTGAGAAATCACGTTGTACGGTTTGTTAAATGCTATGATCATGAATGGTATATATTTCCGAATTGATTTTACAGATAATTTTCGATGTTTTTAGACACTATATTTGAGCCCACTCCGAAAAGGTATTTTATAAAAATTGCAGACTAAAGATTCGCTATTTTTCAAAAAAACTTATCTTTCAAGAGCTAAAAAAGTCGTTTTTTTGCCGTTTTTCACTTGAAAACGAGTAAAAACTGTACTTTTTCACCATGTTTTCTTTGACTTGAAATATTACCCGACTTTTCGGAGTGGGCTCATATTTTTAGCATTTAATTTTAACAGCTGTATTTCATTCTTTTTTATGATTTTCAAACGAATCCGAGTCTGCATTTTCTATCATTAAATGCTGGATTTCTTGACTGACATTTTGCTTCAATCAGCACTGCAAATTTTCTCTATCGAAATTAGCAACATGTATTTTATCGAGCATTATTCACTATTCGGCACGTATTTTTCCTAATACGCGCCATATCTCTGAAATATTGCTTCATTGTTTGAATATGTGTGATTTAGCATAATTTTTCTTAAAAAGACACTGCAATTTTATGCAATACTTCTGACAATGTAAGAAATTGAACACAATGACATATTTTGCAAAATGAAATTCTTTAATTATTGTCTCTATGATTTCAACAATGAAATAAACTTGCCGATTGCGATAATGCCACCCTCCAAATGAGATTATTGCAGCGCCTCGTTTGGCTTGGCAATTACTCTTTTGAACACCAAATACAGCGAATAATTCCGTTTATTTTCATCAGTTAATTTTCAATCAATAATCACGCGACGCATTTTGCTATATATTAATTTATTTCAGGCAAACCAACATAATCTGCCGCATTAGATTTAACAAATATTTTTATTAAATATATTAATCCTGCAACGACACAAATAAGCGTAGATTATCATCTTTTTTATTGCATCGAAAATAATAACACAATGACCGGTTTCAAACGATTATATCATTTGCTCTTTGATGAAGTTACTCCGCTAATTCGGCTGGGGCGCCAACGGCATTTGCTTTTTGAAGATCTGCCGCCTGCGCCATCGGAAATTGATCCGCGCGCAACTTATATTCCTTATCAGCATCTTGATGCCGATCAGCCATATAAATTTATTATTGCCAATTTTCGCTCGGCAGGATTTCCTGCTGTAATGTCAGTTTTATTCCCTATTGTTACAATATTGACAGGCATAGCAAATCCACTGTTGATTCATTCTCTTATATCAAATTTGGGCATGAGGGATATGCCATTTGCCGAGTCAATTATACTTGCAATTTTGCTTGGGCTAGCCGGAATTTTTGACGGCGTTTTTACGCAGCATGGATTTTATTACAAATTGATGACCAATACACGCATTATTGCGGGAATAAATTATCGGATCTTTCATCATTCACTGCGGCTAACCCGCACTGCGCAGTTAGAGTCGCCTTCAGGCGATGTGGTTAATCATCTTGGCAGCGACTCCGAGCAAATTGCCGAAGCATCGTTCTTTATTCCCGACATAATTTACTGCACTTTACTGACAGTAATTGTATTTGTGATGCTGTGGCATTACCTCGGCGCAGCAGCATTTGCATCAATAGGAGCTATGGCGCTCATTACTCCGATTTCGAGAATTTTGTCAAAGAGATTCACGCTCCTCAATCATGAGCTTATGAGGCATCGCGATCAACGTGTTACCCTCATGTCGCAAATTTTACACGGAATTCGCGTCATTAAATATTTTGCTTGGGAAAAAAGTATAGGCAAAGAAGTGTCCGAGATTCGTGCTCGCGAACAGAAAGCGCGATTAAAATTAGCTATGACTGACGCCATATCAGGCGCATTTTTCATAAGCGTCACATCTTTTGTCGCTTTTATAGGATTTTCCGTCTATGTGCTTTTAGGAAATACTCTTACAGCGCCGGTAATTTTTGCCTGCATTTCGCTGTTTATGCTTCTTGAATTTCCTTTTGGCATGGCTGCGCATATTTTTTCGATGGTAGTGCAAGCAAAGGTTTCTGCCATGCGATTAAACACTTTCTTCAGCCGAGAACAAAGAACTATTGAGGAAGGAATGCTTGCCGAGCCAGAAAAACCTGTCGGCTTGACATTAAGCAATATTTCTATGCGATATTCAGCGCAAGGCAAGCACGCGCTTGACTCGATTTCTCTGCAAATTTCAGCCGGTGAAAGCATTGCAATAGTGGGAACCGTCGGCTCCGGCAAAAGCACATTATTGCACGCAATGATGCATGACGCCAATCTCTCAGATGGAACAGTTACTTACACAGGTATAAATGATGGAGAGATTCCCCGCATGGCTTATGTTCCTCAAGAGCCGTTTATTATAAATGGAACATTCCGCGACAACATACTCTTTGGCGAGCAGAACGTCGACTTGGAAAAAATAATTCATGACGCGCAATTGCTTCCGGATTTAAATGCCATGTCAGCAGGAATTAATACTGAAATTGGTGAGCGCGGCGTAAATCTCTCAGGCGGTCAGAAAACTCGCATAGCATTAGCAAGAGCGGCTGCTTACAAGCCGGGAATCGTTTTTTTAGACGATCCTCTTGCAGCCGTCGACAGCCGTACAGAATCAGCGCTTTGCAACGATATGATATTCGGGCGATGGAAAGCCATCACGCGCATTATTGCAACTCACCGTTTGGCTCATCTGCATCAATTTGACCGCATTCTATATATGGAAAATGGGCGAATTTGCGCTGAAGGCGCCATTAGCGAACTTTTAGCGTCAAGCCCAGAGTTTGCGGTATTTTACGCGCAGCATACGCACGAGGAAATGCAGCATGTTCATCAAGCAAATGATGTTGTAGAAAATAGCAACTGCAGCTCGCGCTTCACGGAAGATGAAGACCGTGAATTTGGCGCAGTTGAAACAGATGTATATTTTGATTATATGAAACTCCTTGGCGGTGCAAACCCGTCTTTGCGCAAGTTTATGATGCTGTTGCTCGCATTTTCTTGCATGGCAGTTACGGCGCTTCCAATTTTGCAAACTTCATGGCTTGGCTGGTGGATTGAGTTGAACAAAGCCAATGCTCACACTTTTGCAGATGTTATGCCCTGGTTAGCTTCGCCTATGGCTGCTGTCGGCATTTATGGGATCATAGGAGTATTTGTGCTTTTAGGCGTTATTGCCGAGCGCTTTCTCTGGACAAAACGCGGTCTGGAAGCAGCGCAAGACATGCACGATGCAACGGTTTTATCGGTGCTTAACGCTCCGCTTCGATTTTTTGACACAACGCCAATTGGACGCATTCTCAACCGCTTTTCGCGCGATGTTCAAAATGTCGAAGATATTTCCAACAATGCCGAAGAAGCTGCACGTAATCTCTCCAAAACTCTTGGATCCTTCGTGCTTATAATATTTGTTGCGCCAATTGTCCTGCTGCTTGCAGCGCCTGCAATATGGGCATATTACGCATTGCAGCGCGACTATCGCAGTTCAGCGCGCGAGGCAAAGCGCATAGAATCTCTTGCCCGATCAAAACGATATGCACAATTCAAAGAAACATTAAACGGCATTTCTGTCATTCGGGCATTTCGGAAAGAGATGCAGTATTCCGATCAGTTTTTTTCCATTTTACACGACTATTTTCGAGCATTTTGGGGAAGTATTTTATTAAATCGCTGGTTCTCGTCCCGCGTGCCTGTAATCGGTGGGCTTATTGGCATTACCACGGGCATTAGTATCGTATATGCCACTGCGCATGGTCATCTTACCGCCGGCATTGCAGGAGTGGCGCTTACGTATGCGCTTGGATTTTGGCATTCGCTTAACTGGAGCATTCGCAGCTTTAGCGAAATTGAATCGCGCATGACATCGGTTGAGCGATTGCGCTATTATGGCTCTCTCGAACCAGAGCCATATGCCACAAAAATGCCAGTTTCACAAAATTTTCATATTGCAAAAGGCAGTATACGCTTCTCTCATGTAACTGCCCGATATTCGCAAGATCTGCCTTTTGTACTTCGCGACATATCCCTTTCAATTGAAGGAGGCGAGCGCGTAGGAATAATAGGCAGAACAGGATCCGGCAAATCAACACTTTTTCAGACCTTGTTTCGCTTTGTTGAGCTTACCGGCGGTTCGATAGAAATTGACGGAGTTGACATTGCCTCAATTCCGCTTGAAAAACTACGGCGCTCAATGGCAATTATTCCTCAAGATCCAACCATTTTTATCGGTGATATTCGCAGCAATCTCGATAGGTTTTCACAATGTTCAGACGAAGAAATTTGGAGAGCGTTAGATCGCGTAAAATTGCGCGAATCGATAGTGCAAGCAGGCGGTTTAGACGCCAAAGTGCGCGAGAATGGCTATAATTTCAGCCAAGGACAAAGACAGCTGATTTGCCTTGCAAGAGCTATTCTGACGAATGCGCGCATAATTGTAATGGACGAGGCGACAGCCAGCGTCGACGTGCAAACTGATGCTCTGATTCAAGAGACAATACGCACTGAATTTAATGGAGTAACCATGCTCATTATTGCGCATCGCCAGACATCAGTAACTGATTGCGACAGAATTATCGAGATTGCCAGCGGAGAGATAAAATCCAATGAAAAAAGGCGGAAAACAATTCAGCGCAATAATTTTACAACAAAATTAAAAATACTTAGCAATAAATAAAATGTTCTAAAAGAAGCGCCTAATGTTTGCAAATCTGACATAATTTCTTAGTTACAGACAATTACAATTAGATTGTTACTTAAGCTAACTCAGACGCTTTCAAAAACCAATCATATATTGCGAACACTTTGCAAGTCATTATTTTCATATTAAAGCATAAAAGTACTTTTATATTGCTATGCAAATTATTTTTTGTATGTTTGAAATCATTTTTCAATTTCTAATAGGTAAATTTTTATGCAAACTGCTGAGAGCAATATTGTTAATGTGCCCGATATTGAGCCGAGATTGAAGCATCCTACAATTTTTCGGGTGTTCGACAGCTTAGGACCCGGCGAAAGCATGATAATCCACAACGATCATGACCCAAGACCGGTATATTATCAATTAATTGGCGAGCGTGGCGATGTATTTACATGGGAATATTTAGAACAAGGACCGCAATGGTGGGACGTTCGCGTAACAAAAAAAGGAAATGCCGGCGATGGCTTGATTGGCTCGACTAACGCTCAAAAGCCGCAACAATCATCAAATTCCGCAGTATCGAAAGATAATGTTATCAATGTTCCCGCTATTGAACCGCGACTCAAACATCCGACGATTTTTGAAGTTTTTGACAAACTCGGCTCGGGAGAAAGTTTGGTAATTCACAATGATCATGACCCAAAACCTGTTTATTATCAGCTTCTTGGTGAGCGTGGTGATGTGTTTACATGGCAATATTTAGAGCAAGGCCCAGAAGTATGGGATGTACGCGTTACAAAAAAGGGATCGGCAAATAGCGAAACAATTGGTCAGATTGCTGCAAAAGATTTGAAGAAAGCGGAAGTATTCAAAAAATATGGTATTGATTTTTGTTGCGGCGGGAAAAAAACCATAAAAGAAGCATGCGAAGAAAAAGGTCTTGACGCCTCGCAGGTTGAGCGAGAACTTCAGCAAACCACTCAGTCGTCAGTAACCAACGGCACAACAAATTACAATGAATGGAATCTTGATTTTCTTGCTGATTACATTGTGAACACTCACCATAATTATGTTCGCAAATATCTTCCTGATCTTAGCATGTATTCATCGAAAGTTGCTCGAGTTCATGGAGCGAACCATCCGGAGCTTGCGCCTATCAATCAGCTTGTTGAAACGGTCAACAGCGAACTGACCGAACACATGGTTGTGGAAGAAAATGCTCTTTTCCCATTAGTTAAGAAAATTGTTCAAGCCAAAAACGGCAACGGATCTGTTTCTAAAGAAGAAAAGGACGCTTTTGACGCAATGACTCGCGATGCAGAAAAGGAACATGACAGCGTTGGAAGAGCAATGGAAAAAATTCGCGGACTAAGCAAAAATTTCGCCATCCCCGAAGACGCATGCACAAGTTATAAACTTCTCTACACCATGCTCGATGAGTTTGAGAATGATTTGCATACGCACATTCATTTAGAAAACAATATTCTATTTCCGAAAACAGCAGACATAAAAAACTCATTGGCATAGAATTTTCATACTCAAACCGCTCTAATAACAAATAGAGCGGTTTGAGTTTAATCTCAAATTTAAGTCAGCGCATAATATTTTCGGCAAAGCATACTTGCAATTCATTTGATTATAATTATTTGTATAATATTTATTCAAATTATATCCATAAATTATGCTGATAAATGAGCAAACAAAAATTGCCGCTTTGCTAAAACATCATCCTGATGCTTTGGAAGCAATTATACGGCTAAGCCCAGATTTTAAGAAATTGCGCAATCCGATGCTGCGAAAACTAATGGCCGGAAGAACGAGCATTTCAATGGCTTCGAAGATTGGCGGATGCACTCCCGAAGATTTTTTTAAGGCGCTAGAACCATTGGGTTTTGAAGTTGATGTCAAAGGCAAACTTCCAATTGAGGACGAAGACACTATAGAACATCCAATCCCAGAATATCTTCAATCATTGCCTCCTGAGCGCATAATTCCGCTTGATGTGCGAAGCATGCTGGCTGAGGGCAATGATCCTTTGCGATATATTCAGCAGACAATAAAAGGTCTTGCTGAAGGAGATGCATTGCGCCTTATCAATACATTTGAGCCGGCGCCGCTTATTGCTCTTTTGGAAAAGCAGGGATTTAAATCATATATAACTCATACAGATAAAGATATAGTAGAAACCTATTTCTATAAGGACGCAATTGCAGCTACGCCAAACACTGTCAAGCAAAGCATAAACGAAAACAGCGAAGAACAAATTCCAGAAACACTTTCGGGTGATTGGGATAAATTGTTAAAGCATTTTGAAAACAAATTGCAAGAAATTGATGTGCGACATCTTGAAATGCCAATGCCTATGATGACAATTCTTGAATCGCTTGAAAAATTGCCCGACAACGCTGCATTATACGTGCATCACAAACGCATACCTGTATTTCTTCTTACAGAACTAAAAGACCGAAAATTCGATTACAGAATAAAAGAAATAAGTAGCGCCGAAGTGTTTTTATTAATATTTAGAGCAGTATAAAAACACGATGTTTGCTCCAATTTTTTCTGGCAGTACGCAACAGACCACTTCTTATAAGGTTGTGCTTCCCTTTTATACTTATGCTGCAATTTCATTTGTCATCGCAACACTTTTATTGCTGATAAATACAAGTATTGTTCAAGAGCATTATTTTTACCCTCAAACAATAGCTATTACTCATATTATGGCTCTTGGTTGGGGGACGATGATTATTCTCGGAGCATCACATCAATTATTGCCGGTATTAGTCGAAGGCAAATTAGTAAGCAATCTCTTAGCTTACTTGTCCTTTGCATTTTGCGCTGTTGGCATTCCACTTTTAATTACCGGTTTCTACCAATTCAAAACCGGTCTGCTTATGCAAAGCGGCGCAACTTTAGCAAATATTGGTGTGGCATGCTATGTTGTAAATGTATTTCGAAGCATATATGCCAGCAAGAAATTTGACATTCATGCTTGGTATGTAGGCGCAGCTGCATTGTGGCTTTTTTCAACAACCTTTTTCGGATTATTTTTAGTATTTAATTTCAACTTTTCAATCTTACCGGCTACATCAATTGCTTATCTTTCTCTCCATGCGCATTTAGGCATCATCGGCTGGTTTTTATTGCTCATTATTGGCGTTGGTTCTCGATTGATTCCTATGTTTTTAATCTCCAAATACACAAACAACAAAACACTTTGGCAAATTTTTATTCTTATTAATTTTGGCTTGCTAAGCTTTTTATTTTTACGATTAGCAGGATTTGAAACAGTTTTTTATTATATTTCTATTGCGCCTATTTTGGCTGCCATCATTTTATTTGGCAATCATTGCAGGAAAGCATTTAGCGTGCGCATTCGCAAAAATGTAGATGAACAAATGAAGGCTTCATTGTTTTCTGTTGCTCAAATGCTTCTGCCATTTATCGCAATAATTATAGCGCTTGCCATATTGCCAAGCGACAAGCATTATTCGATAGTTTTGCTTTATGGCTTCTGTATTTTTTTTGGCTGGATTACAGCGATAATTTTCGGCATGACGTTTAAAACAATGCCCTTTATCGTATGGAATAAAGTTTATCGCGATAAAGCGTATAAAGGAAAAACGCCGGCGCCAAAAGAATTATTTAACGACAATGTATTTAATATTATGTTTATCTCTTATATGGTTGGGTTTACCGTATTTGCAGGCGGCATTGTTTTTCAAAATGATATCCTCCTGAAAGCAGGATCTGCTGCACTATTAATATCGGCTCTGTTATATGCTTATAATTCCACTCTTGTTTTACTGCATCAACCTAAACAATCATGAACGTAGAAACAAATGACAGTACAAAATGCCTGACAGGACTTGAAGGGCTATATAATGTTGATGATCCAGAAGTCGGCTTAAATGTGGTCGACTTAGGACTTATCTACCGGCTAGACTTCGATGAAGAAGCAAAAAAAGTTGCTGTAACCATGACGCTTACCACTCAATTCTGTCCGATGGGCGACAGTATCACGAACAATGTAGGCCTATCGCTCAGAGATTCGTTTCCCGAATGGGAAATAGACGTAAATCTTATTTTTGAACCGCCTTGGGATTTTAATAAAATATCTCCAAAAGGGCGTGAATTTCTTGGAAGGTAATTTTCAATGCTTAGCAGTATGTGCAAAACAGCAATAAAAGCTGTTATATATCTCTCGAGCAAGAAAGATAATGGCGATAAGATCGGCATTAAAGAAATCGCTTTGCATATTAACGCAAGCGAGCATACGGTAGGCAAAATTCTTCAAGTCCTTGCAAAGCAAGAAATAGTAAATAGCTTAAAAGGGCCCTCAGGAGGGTTTTACCTAAATAACGAGCAGTTAAATCTGCCAATTTATGCCATTGTCGAAACTATCGAGGGAAAAGGCATTTTCAAAGAGTGCGGCTTGGGCTTAAGCAAATGCTCATCAAAACATCCTTGCCCAATTCACAATGAATATAAAATTGCGCGAGAAATGCTTGAGAAAATATTTAGAGAAAAGAAAGTAAAGGATTTATGCGAACCTGTGGCAAATGGAATTGCATATCTAATCGGCTGATATATTCCGAAAATGCTGTCTGTAAAATCCATCTTTCAATCAAATAAAAACACCCCAAAAACTTATGCAGCAATACTTGTTCTTGAGGTGTTTTTATAGAGTTAGGTGCAAATCTAAGCTTTATGCTTCTACAGCATCTTTTGCACGCTTAGCCGCGCGAAGCCGCAAATTTGTATCTAAAATCTTCTTACGGATGCGAATATTCTGCGGCGTAATCTCAAGCAATTCATCATCTTCGATAAATTCAATAAATTGCTCCAAGCTCATATTGCGCGGCGCCTCGAGACGCACCAATCCTTCCGAGCCAGCAGCGCGCATATTCGTCAGATGTTTTGCGCGACAAGGATTTACTTGCATGTCGTCTTCGCGGGCATTCTCGCCGACCACCATGCCTTCATAAATTTCAGTTCCGGGCGCAACAAATAATACGCCGCGCTCCTGCACCATCTCAAGAGCATACGCAGTTGCAGGGCCATTTTCCATCGAAACCAAAGCGCCTTTTGACCGTCCTGAAAGTGCACCCTTAAATGACTGATATTCATAAAATGTATGATGAATGATGCCTTCGCCGCGAGTATTTGTCAAAAACTCGGTGCGAAAGCCGATAAGACCGCGCGCAGGCACGTAAAATTCAACGCGAATACCATCAATATTTGGCGTCATGTTAAGCAATTCGCCTTTTCTTCTGCCCAAAATTTCAATCACAGAGCCAACATGCGCTTCCGGCACATCAACCATAACATGTTCAATCGGTTCAAGAAGTTCACCGCTCTCACCTCTTCTAAACAGCACTTCAGGTTTTGATACGGCAAATTCATATCCTTCTCGGCGCATCGTTTCAATAAGAATAGCTAGTTGCAATTCTCCGCGTCCGGCCACTTTGAAAACATCCGGCGAATCAGTATCTTCGACTCGAAGCGATATGTTTGCGCGAAGTTCTTTTTGCAAACGATCTTTTATTTTTGGCGTAGTTACATGCTTGCCTTCTCTGCCTGCAAATGGAGATGTATTCACCATAAAATACATGGCAATAGTTGGCTCTTCGATATTAACGTAGGGCAATGGTTCTGGATTTGCCGGGTCGGCAATTGTATCGCCAATATGCACATTTTCAACGCCTGAAAACGCTATTATATCGCCGGCTGTGGCTGCTTGTATTTCAACGCGGCTGACGCCTTCAAATGAATACATTTTCGTAATGCGCTGGTTTTCTATCGCGCCATTTGTGCGCACTAATGCAACATTATCGCCGAGTTTGATGCTTCCGCCATGCACTCTGCCAATAGCTATGCGACCTACATAATCACTCCAATCAAGAGCAGTAATAATTACTTGAAGCGTATTTTCAGGGTTATATTTAGGCGAAGGAATATGCTCTACAATAGTTTCAAACAATGGTGAAAGATCTTGAAGCTCGCCATTTGGATCTTTCTTTGACTTTCCTTGTTTAGCCACGGCATACACTATCGGGAAATGAAGCTGATCGTAATCGGCGCCGAGCGATATAAATAGTTCTAAAATTTCATCTAACACTTCAGCAGGCCTTGCATCAGAACGGTCAATTTTATTGATAACAACAATAGGAGTCAGATGCAACTCTAATGCTTTACGCAGCACAAACCGCGTTTGAGGCAATGGGCCTTCAGCAGCATCAACTAAAAGCAAAACACCGTCGACCATACTTAGAATACGCTCTACTTCACCCCCAAAATCCGAATGGCCGGGCGTATCAACAATATTTATTTTTATGTCATGCCATCGCACTGCCGCATTTTTGGCCATAATGGTAATGCCTTTTTCGCGCTCTAGATCATTTGAATCCATTATGCGCTCAGCAACAATTTGATTTTCTCTGAATGTGCCGGATTGACGCAACAAGTGATCTACAAGGGTGGTTTTGCCATGGTCAACGTGGGCAATGATGGCAATGTTGCGAATGTCCTCGCGGTGTAATTCTGCCATGATGTATTGTTTTGATATTTGACACAACTTCGATTACAGAACAGCAAAAATACGGAAGATAGGTCGTTCTTTTGGTTAAGATTTGGTCATAAAGAAGAAAACAGAGAGAACAGCGACAGAATCATTTAGTTTTTTTCAGGATTTTACGCACTCAAACAATTGTTTTTCTATAAGTTTTGCCGTTCAAAACTTATTATCCTTATTCAAGCAATGGCTTATTGTCGTGATGCGCTCAATGACTTATCAACCATTGCAAGTCCTTGATTTATTGTTGGTTCAGGCACAAGAATATCAAAGCCACCATGCGTTGTTGCATCGTAATATTTTCGTCGTTCGAGCAATTCGAGAAATGCCGCTTTAGCTTCTGTATTTCGTCCTAAATAGTGCAGAGAAAATGCACGAAGCTGACGAGCGTATAGTTGTTCTGGGGCGTAATATAATGACTTTTCAGCCCATTGAAGCGCATCGGCATATTTGTGGGCATTACCTGCAATCTGAGCAAGCGCGGCTGTTGCTGATGCTGCTATTGTGGATTTTAACGTTCCAAGATCCATAGCAAATTTGAGTGCATCCTCTGCTTGCTGCGATAAATTCATTCGCGCCAAAGTCTGTCCAAGTTGAAACCAAGCATACGCATTTTGCGGCTCTTCGCGAACATGTTGCAATAGTAGATTATAATTTCGCTTTGTTTTTTGCTCTAATATTTCTCGAGATTGATCATAACCCAAATGCTCTATTACTACTTCTGACAAAACAATTTGCTTGCCGGAGGCTAATATTGCCGGCGAAATTTGCTCATGCACGCGACCTTCGAATATAACGTTGGGCAAGTGCTTAAAAATTCGCGGATAGCCGCCGCGATGCTCCTCTGAGGTGTCGTCCAACTGGCGATGCGGACTTACTATGGTGCAAATCAGCCCGCCTACTTCGTCAGGCAAATTCTGCAACAACTCACGCAAATGGTTTTTTGCTTCGGCGTGAAGCCGTTCATCAGCATCTAAATACAATATCCACGTTCCGCGGGCATGGCGCAACGACTCGTTTCTTGCTGCCGCGAAATCATTCTGCCATTTAAAGTCAACGATGTTTGCCTTGTATTGTCTTGCAATTTCCTTTGTTCTGTCGGAAGAGCCTGTGTCAATAATGATTATTTCGTCAACAATTCCTTCTGCGCTCGCTAAGCATCCTGGCAGAAATTTCTCTTCGTTTTTTACAATCATGCAAAGAGAAATCAGAGGAGTTGAACTAACTGAACCGCCGAAGTTTAAAGAGTTTGGCAAAGGCAAATCTGCATTATTTTCTATATTAATATTCTTTTCATTAATTATTTTTTTCTTTGAATTATTTTCTGCTGCGTCAACTTGCTCCAAAAATTTAGAAACATCGCTTCGCTCAGGGTTTTCCTGCATAATTTGTTGCAATATTTTTCGCGAATGGGCAAAGTTTTCCAACCTTAAATATACATTGGCCAATCCAATACGGCAGCCTATTTCTTTATTATTTATTTCAATTCCTTTCTGAAATTCATACTTTGCCTTATCCCATTGTTGCAAGCCGACATAGCAGCGTCCGAAACGAAAGTGCATTTGCTCTGGCGGCAAATTATATTCGCCTATAATCTGCGCGATAGGATCTTGAGTGTTCTCAACTGATATCATTGCATTATATGCAATTAAAGCATTTGCAAAATCTCCCGACGCTGTTAGAGCTTCGCCTAAAACATAGCAGGCAAACGACTGTTGGGGAACAATTTTTAGTGATTTTTTTGCGCGTTCGGCTGCGAGAGTTAAATTCTTAGATTGAAATGCAATAATGCCTCCGTAATTCAATGCCTGCGGCAACACCGACGACTGCGAACCAGCAAGCGATATCGCGCTTTTAATGTCACGTTCGGCAAGCGAAAGATTGCCGATTGCAAGATATGTTTTTGCGCGTTGGAAGAGTAAATACGCATTTTTAGAATCCGTAAACAGAGCTTGGTCAAGCAAACCTAAATTGCGATACTGTTTTTTCAGCATGTTTTCTGGTGATAAATCATAGCCAAGATGCTGCAATTTTATTCCGGATGAGGATATTTTCCAATTATTGCCAAGAATAGATTCGAGCACTTGCTCATGTATAGCTCCTTCGAATCTAATTTTAGGATTGTTACGGAACAAACGAAGTAGGTGAATTTTAAACACATCAGATGTTCCATCTTTTCGGCGGGAATGAGAACATACTTCAAGCAAAAAACCACCCACTTGCTCCTGTGCTAGTTCAAAAGTTGCAGCAAGAATATCAGGATTTTCTAACCGCTCATCGGCGTCTATGCTCAAAATCCACGGATATTTTGCCTTTGACAGAGCTTGGTTTCTAGCATCAGAAAAATCGTCAGTCCAAGGATAGTCATATACTAATGCGCCATGATCAATTGCAATTTGCCGAGTTTTGTCTGTTGAGCCGGTATCCACAACGATAATTTCGGAGGCTATAGGGCGAACTGACTGCAAGCAATCGGGCAGCATAAGCTCTTCATTTCGAGCTATCATACAGACAGAAACAGATGAACTCAACATTTCTTGATTTCTTAATTAAACATTATCACGCCCAAGTGCATAAGCCAACGCCCGTCGGCACTACCAATAAATCATTAAAAGGCAATACTCTTACTGTGCAGCCGTGCCTTCCGCCTCGGCTGCACACATAGCTGCCTCGATAAATGGCAATACCATTCTCATAGTTGGCAAACTTCATTTCCACCGCTTCGCCCAAAACAATATTTTCAGCCGAATCCAGAACGCCGTGAAACGCTTGCACAAGCAAATCGCCGGGCGTTAGCGAACCAGTTTGAATTTCAGCAGTTACCGCAATAGTTTTGCCAACGGACGCATGTTCTATTCCATCTATCACAACATTAGAAACGCTCACGCTGCTCCAGGAAGCATGAACTCGTGCGCGCCAATCTCGCAATTCGACAGCTTTTGCTGCTTTATTTTCTGAAAGCAATTCGAAGCGTCTCATTGCAGGAATATAATATTGCTGGGCATAATTTTTTACCATGCGCATTGCAGAGAATTGACCGGAAATTGAAGCAATAGCCGCTTTCATTCTGTCAATCCATTTGTGAGGAATGTCATCTTGATTTCGGTGATAGAATAATGGGATAATTGTTTGCTCAAGCAATTCATAGAGCGCGGCGCCTTCCACAATATCCTGATCGGTTGCAGAGCGAAAATCTTCGCCATAGCCAATGGCAAAGCCATTCTCGCCATTATACGCCTCGTCCCACCAGCCGTCAAGAATACTAACATGCAGACAGCCGTTTAGTCCCGCTTTCATGCCGCTAGTGCCGCTGGCTTCCTGCGGGCGTCGGGGGGTATTTAGCCACACATCGCATCCTTTTACTAGTGAACGCGACACGGTCATGCCGTAATCTTCGAGAAATATCACTCGACGATCAAGCCCATGCTCATGCACTTTATGGATTATATCTTGTATTATTTCCTTGCCTTCATTATCGTGAGGATGCGCTTTTCCCGCAATAATAATTTGCGCCGGCTGTTCAGGATTCAACAGCATAGCTTTAAGGCGCGGCATATCGCTGAATAATAGCCCTGCTCTTTTATACGTCGCAAATCTGCGGGCGAACCCAATAGTAAAAGCCCGCGGATCGAGATACATGTTTATAGCGGCAATGTCTTGTGCTGTCAAGCGATCTTGCTGATGCTGCTGCATGTATGATCTTGCAAAAAGTATCGTACGTTCTCGGTAGCGGCAGTGAATTTGCCATAATTCTTCAGATGGAATAAGCAACGTTTTCTGCCAAATTTCGGGGTCGTCAGTTTCAGTGCGCCAGCGCGGTGTTAAATATTTGTCAAAGAGTTCGGCCAATCCGCTTGCCAGCCATGTTTGAGTATGGATGCCATTAGTAATAGCTCCGATAGGCACTTCATTTATTGGTAGGTCGCGCCACAAGTCGCGCCACATCGCTCTCGCTACCTTTCCGTGCAGGCGGCTTACTCCATTGCGGCATGATGATGAGTTCAGAGCCATTACCGTCATAGAAAAAGAGTTGGATGGCATGGTAATATTGCCGAGAGAGAAGAAATCGTCGCGGCTTATTCCAAGCGACTGCCAGTATCCAGCAAAGTATTTTTCTATTAATTCTGCCGAAAACACTTCATTGCCTGCAGGAACAGGCGTATGCGTTGTGAATGTCATTCCCGCTTTTGCTAGTTCACTCGCCGTTGAAAAGTCAAGCGAATAATCCTGCATAATCATCCTTGTACGCTCCAATGCGGCAAATGCAGCATGACCTTCGTTTATATGGATTAGCGTGGGATTGATGCCCAATGCTCGCAATGCGCGAATACCTCCTATGCCAAGCAGTATTTCCTGTTGAATGCGCGTTTCTGACGTTCCGCCATAAAGCTGATCGGCTATATCCCGATATTCTGGGATAGCTTCATTCTGCGGAATATTGGTGTCGAGCAAGTAGAGCGATACATGTCCAATGAGCATCTTCCAGATGCCTGCATGGAGAATTCCGCTCGGTAAGTTTACTTCGATCAACAATGGCTTCCCGCTTTTGTCTTTCACCGGCATAAGCGGAAGCACATAAAAATCATTGGCAGGATAACTCTCTTTTTGCCATCCGCTTTGCGTAAGGTATTGCTGGAAATAACCCATTTGATAAAGCAAGCCCACGGCTGTAATCGGAATGCCGAGATTGCTTGCAGATTTCAGATGATCGCCTGCCAAAATGCCAAGTCCGCCGGAATAATTCGGGAAACTCTCATGTATTCCATACTCCAAGCTAAAATATGCAATAGATTTGCCGGCTGTGTGATGATTCTGGCGAGAGAACCACGTTTCGCCTTCGAGGTAGGTGTGAAATTTCTCGGAAACAATTCGCAATCGCGACATATATTCTTGCTGAGCTGCCAGCGCTTCCAATCGCACAGGATCAATGCAGTTTAAAAGCTGCACCGGATTATGCCGCACTTCTTCCCATAGATTGCGATCCATATCTGCAAATAAAGAAACTGCATCGTGATTCCAACACCACCAATAATTATAAGCAAGCTCTTTCAGCGGAGCAAGTGCGGCAGGCAATGATGCTGCAACTATATATGTTGTAACAGGTTTCATTTTAACGTCTCTCTTGTTAGGCCATTATAAGTAAAACATTTTTTTTCAATAACACCGGCTCATGCTGTAAATTTATATGAGCTGACTCATCAGTTTGATGCAATATCTTAAATAATTTTCGCCAGTCGGCAAATTTCACTATGCGTTTCATGCACAGCACCTTTTTCATAAGGTTTAAGAGATTTATATCCTTCGTGAAAGAGCGCAAGCGCTTCATCTTTCTTCCCTAAACGGCGAAGCACGTCAGCGGCTTGTATTTTTCCGACATGATAAGTCGGGTTCATAACAGGAATTTCAAGCGCAATCAGCTCTGCCAAATCCGGCTTTCCCTGCGCTTCATATATTGCCGCCAGAACAGCGCGAGCTCGAGCAAACGACGGCTTCGCGCCTATTGCTCTATTCGCCCAAAGAGCAGCATTGTCCAATTCGTGCAAATTGCGATATGCCAAAGCCATGGCAAGCATTGTTGTTTCCTCGTCCGGCATATTGCTGAGTATATGACGCGCTGTGCCAATTACCTGTTTCCACTCTCTAAGCACTTGATAATACTGTATTGTAATTGAGAGTATCGAATAACGGTCGGGATGCTTGCGAACTAATTCAATCAGCCGTGGTTTTACCTCAGTTTCGAGATCAATATCAAAGCCCTGACCGTGCATCCATACAAGCGACCGGCAATAAATGTCAAGCCCTTCAGGTGTTTCTCCGTCTGCAACTTTGGCTATCGTCTCGCGAAAAATTGCGAGCGATTCTTCCGCTCTTCCCCGCCAATGCAAAGCACCGCCTAGAGCAAAACGAAATGAAATGTCTTGATTGCCGCTTACTTGGCTAATAAGTGTATTTGCCAATACTTCATCCTCCAGCATAGCCGCATACCAAGCTTTTATTGTATCTGAGTCGGTCGCTTCAATGCCATCCATCAAAGCATTTTCACCGTCTTCAGCATGGTTGCCATTATCGCGAAAATACGTGAAAGCCAATGCGTAATAAGCGTTTGGGAAACTAACTGCATCGAGAGTTAAAGCGCGCTCCAAAAATTTGCGCGCATAGTCAAGTCGCGAACGAGCTTCAAGCTCCTCGCCTATTTCTACTAGAATTTCTGGATCGTCCCAATGCCTATAAGCCGCGTCTATAAGTTCTATTATTGCTGCCATATTGTTATGATGTCCTATAAATTGATCTTTTTTGTCGTCGAAAGAACAAAAATAACTATCGCCTAAACAAAAACTTCCGAAAACATAAAAATTTCAGATTCTCGGCTTGCTAATAATTGAGAAGTAAAGATATTCAGATACATCGCTATTTTGATTGGGTAATTTAAGAAAAAGTACCGATATTGCATGCAGATAAACTACAATTTTAGAGATAATAATATGAATGGCAAAGAGTTATTTTCTCTGTCATTAAATATAGCCGAGCTATGACAGATAATGAATTTAAAAATCTGTGCCTAATGGCAAGATATAGGTCAGATAGATATCTATACGCAGATTCAATGGTAAAGTGCAACGTAGCCATATTTTCTCTAAGCTGCAAGACATATGGCATGTGCTTTTTCTAGGCAATACACGACAAAATCCACAGAATAAAAGAAGATATGAGCGGTCTATGAGACAGTTGATTGGACACTATGCATAATTCAGTACATAACAAAAAAGCCGCCTTGTCGGGCGGCTTTTTTTGTGTTATTCAAAAGAGTTGGCTACACAGAAATGCGTCTGCGACCAAGCCGGCGGAAACCGTCGCTCGGAGCATCTTGTTCGATGCCATGAGGACGCGCAGCTTCATTGCCAAATATATTGCCAACTTCGCTGTTAATTATCATCTCTTGATACCTGCGAAGCCCCGTGCCTGCCGGTATAAGCTGACCAAGAATGATATTTTCCTTCAAACCAGCCAGCACGTCAGTTTTGGCAATAACGGCGGCATCTGCAAGAACGCGGGTGGTTTCTTGGAATGAGGCAGCCGAGAGCCAGCTTTCGGTTTGCAGCGACGCCTGTGTAATTCCGAGCAATAGTGGCTCGGCTATTGCAGGTTCGGCAGGAACTGCAGTCGGCTCGACTTTTTCTTTTTTCTTAATGTCGGAAACGGTCTCGCGGAAGCGTTTTTTCGAAAGAATTTGACCTTCTTTATAGCGTGAATCACCGATTGTTTCAACACGTACAAATCCTTTCAACGCTTCGTTTTCCGCAACAAACTGCATGCGGTCTATCTGATCGTTTTCCAAGAAGGTAGAGTCGCCCGGATCTACAATTCGAACTTTTTGAAGCATTTGACGCACAATTACTTCAATGTGTTTATCATTGATTTTCACACCTTGCATTCGGTACACTTCCTGAATTTCATTCACGAGATATTCCTGTACTGCTCCTGCGCCTTTGATGCGGAGAATATCATGAGGATTGATAGAACCGTCGGTAATTCTATCCCCGGCGCGCACAAAGTCGCCTTCCTGAACTAGCATATACTTGCTGGAAGGAAAAGCATATTCCATAGATGTTTGACCGTCGCGGCTGGTAATTTTCACGCCGCGCTGACCGCGTTTAGCTTTCTCGAACGAAACAATTCCATCTATATCGGTAACTATAGCTGAGTTTTGAGGAGCTCGCGCTTCAAAAAGCTCTGTAACGCGAGGTAAGCCGCCAGTAATATCGCGCATGCGACCTAGATCGCGTGGAATTTTTACAAGCTTTGTCCCAGTTTCGACAAGCTCATTATTTTCAACAGTAATTTGAGCTCTTGTCGGTATGACATACATTTGAAGAACATTGTCTTCGCTGTCAATAATTTCAAGAGCCGGCGATTTTGTACGGTCGCGAGAATCTATCACCACTTTGGTTACGTGTCCAGTCTGCTCGTCATTTTCTTCGCGATATGTCAGATTTGGTATTAAATCGCGGTATCTGATACGCCCTGCTTTTTCAGTGATAATCACGGCATTATACGGGTCCCATTCATAAATGACATCGCCCTTGGAAATGCTCTGCTTATCAGAAATTTTGAGATCAGCACCGTACACAGCATCATATTTGGTAAGAATACGGTTGCTGTCCGGCTCAACTATATTGATAACACCGCTTCGACTGACGACTATGGTGGTGTCCATTCCATCTTCAGATTCGGTAGTTATTGTTCTCACATTATCGAATTGCACCACGCCGTCGAATTTTGCAAAAACCACAGATTGAGAAGCAACCATTGACGCTGTACCTCCGGTGTGGAATGTTCGCAGTGTTAGCTGCGTTCCCGGCTCGCCGATTGATTGCGAAGCAATTGTGCCAACCGCTTCGCCAACATCTACAAGCTGTCCGGTTGCCATGTTTCTTCCATAGCATTTTGCGCATACTCCGCGGCGAGACTCGCATGTAAGCACCGAGCGAATGCGAACAATTTCAATTGAAGTTTCCGCAATTCGCTGACCAATTTCTTCTGTAATAATGCTGCCTGCCTTGGCAATAATCTCTCCTTTAAGCGGATCTTTTATGTCTTCTGCAGCAACTCGGCCTAGAATTCTTTCGGCTAATGGCTCTTTGATGTCTTCGCCATCTTTTAGAGATGACATTTCAGCATATCGAACAGTATTGCAGTCAATTTGTGAAATAATCATGTCTTGCGCCACATCGTGCAAGCGACGTGTTAGATAGCCCGCATCGGCAGTTTTCAAAGCGGTGTCGGCCAAGCCCTTGCGAGCGCCGTGTGTCGAGATAAAATATTCGAGAATCGTAAGTCCTTCTTTGAAGTTGGAGATGATAGGGTTCTCTATAAGTTCAGCGCTTGATCCTACCTGCGTTTTTTGCGGCTTTGCCATAAGACCGCGCATGCCTGCCAGCTGGCGAATCTGCTCTTTCGAGCCGCGAGCTTGCGAATCAAGCATCATCCAGAACGGATTGAAACCTTCTTTGGCTTTTTGCAAGTCATTATAGAGCTTGTCGGCAACACGATTGGTTGCAGTCGACCAAGTGTCAATTATTTTGTTATAGCGTTCGCCAGATGTAATAACGCCGTTTTGATAATAATTTTCGATATTATCAACGGCAACTTGCGCTTTATTAATAATTTCTTCTTTTTCTGGAGGCACTACCACATCAGCAATACTAACAGAAAGTCCGCCGCGCATTGCATAGATAAATCCAGTTTCTTTCAAGCTGTCCAAGAACTCGACTGTTTTGGCCAATCCTGCCTTGCGGAAACATAATCCGATGAATTGACGCAAACGACCTTTTGTTAGAAGCTCGTTAATATAGCCCATTTCGGACGGAACGATTTGATTAAATAAAATACGTCCGGTTGTCGTTTCGATAATTTCTCCATTGCGACGAACTTTAATTCGTGCATGCAAGTCTAGCATGCTTGCATTATTGGCAATTACCACCTCGTCATAAGAAGAAAATATTTTGCCTTCGCCTTTTGCTCCGCGCTTCATTTTTGTCATATAGTAAGCACCAAGCACCATGTCTTGCGAAGGAACTGCAATTGGCTCGCCATGCTGCGTATGCATAATATTATGCGAAGCAAGCATAAGCAACAACGCTTCGAGCTGCGCTTCGTGGCTTAGCGGCACGTGAACTGCCATTTGGTCTCCGTCAAAGTCAGCGTTGAACGCAGTGCAGACAAGCGGATGCAACTGAATTGCTTTTCCTTCGATAAGACGCGGCTGAAATGCTTGAATGCCAAGCCGGTGCAGCGTTGGTGCCCGGTTAAGCATGACTGGATGCCCGTCAATCACCTTTTCGAGAATATCCCAAACATCATTTGTTTTGCGCTCCACAAGCTTTTTTGCGCTTTTTACAGTTTTTACATGGCCGCGCTCTATTAGTTTGCGGATAATAAACGGCTTAAATAGTTCAACTGCCATATCTTTGGGCAGGCCGCATTCATGGATTTTTAATTCCGGACCAACAACTATAACTGAACGACCGGAGTAATCAACGCGCTTCCCGAGTAGATTTTGGCGGAAACGACCGGTCTTGCCTTTTAGAGTGTCGGCTAATGATTTCAGTGCGCGCTGACTTTCACTTCGAACTGCGCGACGGCTATTGTCAAAAAGAGCATCAACTGACTCTTGAAGCATCCGCTTTTCATTGCGAAGAATAACTTCGGGCGCTTTAATGTCAATCAAACGACGAAGGCGATTATTACGAATAATTACGCGCCTATACAAATCATTAAGATCGGATGTTGCAAATCTGCCGCCTTCAAGTGGAACAAGCGGACGCAAATCGGGCGGAATTACCGGTACAACATCCAATACCATCCAATCTGGATGATTGGGATTGGCAATATCTTTTTCTTTAGGTAGAAATGATTCTAGAATGCGAAGCCGTTTCAGAGCATCTGCTTTTTTCTGCTGCGAAGTTTCATCTCGCAATCCAGAACGAAGCGTATCATATTCTTCTTGCGCTTTCAATCGCTTAAGCAATTCTTTGATTGCCTCACCGCCGATAAGAGCAATGAATTTCTCCGGCTCTTCATCATCCATCTCATGCTGTTCTTTCGGCAGAGAATTAAGAACTTCTAAATACTGCTCTTCCGTAAGGAGGTCTTTTTTCTGCAAACCGGTTGGACCTGGCTGCACAACAACATATGATTCGTAATATACAATTCGTTCCACGTCTTTTGTTGGCATGCCTAAGCAATGACTTATCTTACTTGGCAAGGAACGCAGAAACCAAATATGCACTACAGGAACAGCAAGCATAATATGCCCCATTCTTTCGCGACGCACCGACTTTTGTGTTACTTCAACACCGCAGCGATCGCATACAATTCCTTTATAGCGAATACGCTTATATTTGCCGCAAGCACATTCCCAGTCACGAATTGGTCCAAATATTTTTTCACAGAACAAGCCGTCTTTTTCCGGTCGAAATGAGCGGTAATTTATCGTTTCGGGCTTGGTTACTTCGCCGTGCGAGCGGTTCAGCACTTCATCGGGAGACGAGATTTTAATTGAGATTTGCGAAAATCCCTTTCTCGGAATCGAGTGTGATTGCATTGTATCGTTCTCCGTTTATGAGGTAAATAGTTTTGTAGTGATCTATGCGGCATATTCGCCGCTTTTTCGCCTGTTTGCAAATAAGTTTATCTTGCAAGCAGAAACATATCTATAATTTCGTGTTTGACTTTCTCTATTATTCGATAATCACGTCAAGGCATAAGCCCTGAAGTTCGCGCACAAGAACATTGAACGATTCGGGGATATTCGGATTTGGCATATTCTCACCCTTCACAATTGCTTCATACATTTTTGCGCGTCCCTGCACATCGTCAGATTTTACTGTAAGCATTTCTTGCAATGTATGCGCTGCGCCATAAGCTTCGAGCGCCCAAACTTCCATTTCTCCCAAGCGCTGACCGCCGAATTGCGCTTTTCCACCTAACGGCTGCTGCGTTATTAGCGAATACGGCCCGATTGAACGCGCATGGAGTTTGTCTTCTACTAAGTGAGATAGCTTAAGCATGTAAATTATGCCTACTGTCACCTCTTGATGGAAAGGTTCGCCTGTACGTCCGTCATAGAGTATAGTTTTTCCGTTGCGTGGCAATCCTGCTTTTTCAAGAAAATCACCCACTTGGTCCCAGCTGGCACCGTCGAAAATTGGGGTTGCAAAGTGCTTTCCAAGCTTTTTACCCGCCCAGCCAAGAGCAGTTTCGTAAAGTTGTCCTAAGTTCATGCGAGAAGGTACGCCGAGAGGATTCAAAACAATATCTACAGGCGTTCCGTCTGGCAGAAACGGCATGTCTTCCACAGGCACAATTTTAGAAACAATGCCTTTATTGCCGTGTCTGCCCGCCATTTTATCGCCTACTTGAAGTTTGCGTTTTTTGGCTACATATACTTTCGACATTTTTAAAATGCCAGGCTGCAATTCATCGCCTTGAGCAATTTTATTCTTTTCAGCGCGAGTTGCCGATTGAATATCTGCTAGCAAAAGAGCATAGTTATGCATCAATTGGCGAACAAACTCCATTTTTGATTCATTCTCAAGCCAATCTGCCTCTGTATCAAGCAAGTCAATTTTAAGTTCGCCTTCCTCAAACTTCTTGACAACTTCTTTGTCTGTCAGTTTAGCGCCGCCTCTAAACACCAAAGTATCATCAGTTTTTTTAATGCCGAGGGAAACTTCTCCATGCAGAAGTTTAGCAAGGCGATTGATGCAGTCCTTTTCAGCAGCTTTGATTTTTTTCGCTTCGTCGCGAGTTATTTTGTCTTGACGCTTTTTCTCGTCGTTTCGAATATCCGAATCGCTCGACATAACTCGACGGCTAAAGAGTTTAGCATTAATAACGATGCCTTTAAGTCCCGGCGACGCCTTTAATGACACATCCTTAACGTCGCCTGCTTTGTCGCCGAAAATAGCGCGAAGCAATTTTTCTTCAGGTGTCGGGTCAGTTTCTCCTTTTGGCGTTATTTTTCCAATGAGAATATCTCCTTCGCGAACTTTTGATCCAACATGGATAATGCCGTGCTCGTCCAAGTCTTTAGTTGTTTCTTCGCTGACATTTGGGATTTCACGAGTAAATTCCTCTTCGCCTCGCTTGGTATCGCGCACTTGATGAGTAAATTCTTCAATATGAATAGAAGTAAAAACATCTTCTGCCACTAATCGCTCGGAGATAATAATAGCGTCTTCAAAATTATAACCGCGCCAAGGCATGAATGCAACCAACACATTTTGTCCAAGACCAAGCTCGCCCAATTCTGTTGCAGCACCGTCAGCTATCGGCTCTCCCTTTTCAACGCGCTGATTTTCTTTTACCAGCGGACGTTGATTAATGCATGTGTCTTGATTGGTTCTGAAGAATTTCATGAGTTTATATACTGAGATGCGCTCTTCCTCAAAAGAAACAAGCTTTTCTTCTTCCGTTCTATTATCGTCGTATCGAACATGAATTTCTTCGGAGGAAACATACTCAATATTTCCATCTTCTTCGGCAACTATCAGGGCTCTTGCATCGTGCGCCACACGCGCTTCCATACCTGTTCCAACAATAGGCGCATTTGGACGCAAAAGAGGAACTCCTTGACGTTGCATGTTTGAGCCCATGAGTGCGCGATTTGCGTCGTCATGCTCAAGGAATGGAATGAGTGAAGCTGCAGGGCTTGTTATTTGATCAGTTGATACATCCATATAGTGTATATCTTTTGGCGACACTACCAAGAAATCGCCTGACTGTCTTACTTTAACACGCTCTTCGGTGAAATTGCCATTTTCGTCTAATTCGGTAGAAGCAGGTGCTATAATCATTCCTTCTTCGCGTTCAGCAGCCAAAAACTCAACCTCGTCGGTTACCCGTCCATCAACTACCTTATAATAAGGTGTTTCAATAAATCCGTATCCATTTATTTGAGCATGAATAGCAAGAGAGGATATCAAGCCGATATTTGGTCCTTCTGGGGTTTCTATCGGGCAAAGGCGTCCGTAATGAGTATAGTGAACGTCACGCACTTCAAACCCTGCGCGTTCTCTTGTAAGTCCGCCGGGACCTAAAGCAGAAGTGCGGCGTTTATGCGTCAGTTCGGACAGTGGATTCGTCTGATCCATGAATTGTGAGAGCTGATTTGTGCCAAAGAATTGATTGACTACGCTGGTAATTGTTCGCGCATTTACCAATTCCGAAGGCGTCAAATGCTCTCCATCATTAACGCTCAGTCGTTCTTTAATCGTTCTTGCCATGCGGTTAAGACCAAGATTAAATTGCGCCGAGAGCTGTTCGCCTACTGTGCGCACACGGCGATTACCAAGATGGTCAATATCATCAACGGTATTTTTTTGCGCATGAAGATCTATCAAATACTTGATAATTTTAATAATATCATCAATGCGAAGCACTGTAACCGACAATGGAACATCATCCAATCCAATTTTATCGTTGATTCTAAAACGACCGACAACGCCCAAATCGTAGCGCTTAGGATCAAAGAACAGCCGTTCAAGCAATGCGGCGGCAGTCTCAACATCAGGCGCATCGGTCGAGCGCATCTGACGATAGATTTGCTCTAATGCCTCATCTCTATTACGAGTTACATCTTTGGTGAGCGTTTTGGCGATTAACGGCTCTTCCGATGGATTTTCATATTTGAAAAGTCGAATTGACTCAACATCAGCCGTTTTAAAAATCCCAAGCAAATGTTCGTCAATCAGCATATCGCGAGTGCCTATGATTTCGCCAGTTGATAAATCAATAACATCATTAGCAATTCTTCTGCCTATAAGTTCAATCGTAAAATTCTCTCGTGGAACATCTACTGCCAAATCAAATAAATTTAGAATTTGTTCATCTGACGAGAAGCCGAGTGCGCGAAGGAGAGTTGTAACTGGAAACTTCTTTTTACGATCAATATAAGCATACATCATATCATGGATGTCAGTAGTAAATTCTACCCATGATCCTTTAAAAGGTATAATTCTTGCCGTAAAGATTCGAGTTCCATTCGGATGGATGGCATCGTCAAAGAAAACACCCGGAGAGCGGTGTAATTGAGCAACAATAACTCGCTCTGCGCCGTTGATAATAAACGTGCCTCGAGGAGTCATCGCTGGAATATTACCCAAATAAACTTCTTGTTCCATTGGGTCAATATAATCTTCAGTTCCCGGCTCTGCCTTGCTAGAAAGTCGCAAACGCGCTTTTAATGCTTTAGCAAAAGTGAGCTCTCTTTCCCTGCATTCTTCTTCGGAATATTTAGGCCTTTCAATAGAATACTCTATAAATTCTAATTGATAAGTTTCCGAATTGTCATCTATAGGGAAATTAGATAAAAATGCTTGCTGCAAACCCGCCGGCAAACGCTTAGATGGAGCTACATTTTCTTGTAGGAACTCGGCATAGGACTTTAATTGCAGATGCAGCAAATCAGGATACTTAACATCCTCGTATTTTTTATGTGCGAACGTAATTCTATCACGTAAACGCACAAAATTGCTTTCTGAGCTGGCTTGGCTAATCATAATAACAACCTCCGAAGTAAAGAATAACCGCAGTTGATATCGAAATTTTCATAATATTTCTTACAAGACACGGCTGCCGGAAGATATTCGTCCGGCTGGTTTTGAGGTAATAAACAAAGATTCTCCTCACTGCTCGGCGAGCAGTGCAGAAGAAATTCTATCTGAGGCACGGAAAATATTTGTGGCATAACACAAAGCGTATCGCATAGCTAAAAGAGCAATACGTAAATGCCTGGTCCGTAAAATTGTGGCAAGAGCATTATTTAGAAAAACACGGAGCGCGATGCAATCAACGCGCTCCGCATTTGAGACAGAACGTAAGCAAAAAGTTTACTTAAGAGTAACTTTTGCTCCTGCTTCTTCGAGTTTCTTTTTGACGGCGTTTGCATCGTCTTTGCTTGCTTGTTCTTTAACTACTTTTGGAGCGCTTTCAACCAGATCTTTTGCTTCTTTCAAGCCAAGACCGGTGATTTCGCGAATAACTTTAATTACATTAAGTTTTTGAGCGCCTGCATCGGTTAATTCAACGTCAAATTCTGTTTTTTCTTCTGCTGCCGGAGCTGAGGCTGCCGTAGGTGCAGCGGCCATTGCCATCATTGGCGCTGCAGCTGTAACGCCAAATTTATCTTCGAGAGCTTTTTTAAGTTCGGCTGCTTCGCCGAGAGTAAGATTGCTAATTTGTTCTACGAGTGCTTCTACATTTGCCGACATGTGGATATTCTCCAATATGAAATGAATAGGTTTGTTTTCTTATTTTAAAGGCAATAAAATGCCTTGTTATAATATCATTCTACACCTTCGCGCTTTTTGGCAACGGCTTCTATAACGCCCGCCAAATCACGCATTACAGCATTGATCGAACCCACGATACCCGAAACCGGCGCGTCGAGAGCGCCAAGTATTGAAGAAATAATTTCTTCTCGTGTGGGAAGTTCGGCCACTTGCTTTAATTGACTTCCATCGAACACCTCTCGTTCGATAATAGCAACTTTAACTTTTGGCTTTTGTGTTTTCTCTGAAATGTCTCTCAATATTTTCGCTGGAGTAATCGGATCGTCATAGCTAACCACCAATCCGGTCATTCCCTCAAACTTATCCGATGGAATTGATTCGTAACCGCCGACATCTGCAAGAGCTCGACGAATAAGAGTGTTTTTGCCGACGCGATATGCAAACCCTTTTTTCTTCAAAGCGGCTCGCATCGCGTCTACAGCAACAACGCTCATTCCGCTATAATCAGCGAAATAAATTCCTTTGGCATCGCGAAGCAATTCTGTAAGATCTGCTAATTGCTGTTGTTTCTGTTCTTTAGTTACCATGATTGTTGCATTTATAGTGTTTAGGCGTGGAGCGCTTTATCGGCTGGAGGATTCCCGACAAGAAGCAATGCGCGATCACAAGCCGTGCGTAATAGTCAGATTATTAAAGTATTATCAAGGAATTTTATCGTGCTTCAGGCAACGCAAGCGATTGCTCGGAAACTCGAACGCCAATTCCCATTGTAGAGCTAAACGCTATTCCTTTTACATATTTCCCTTTAGCTGTCTGCGGTTTTGCCCGCAAAATGCTTTGGAAAAAGGACTGCACATTTTCAGCTAGTTTTTCTTCTGAAAAAGAGCATTTCCCAACTGCGGCATGAACATTACCGGCTTTATCTACACGGTATTCAATTTTACCTGCTTTTACTTCGCCAACTGCTTTGGCTACATCAAAAGTTACAGTACCGCTTTTGGGGTTTGGCATCAATCCTCTTGGACCCAGAACGCGACCTAATTTGCCGACCTCGCCCATTACATCAGGGGTGGCTATAATAACATCAATATCAGCCCAGCCAGATTGAAGCTTTTCGATGTAATCTTGAAAACCGGCATGATCAGCTCCGGCTGTCAGCGCTTCCCTATCTTTTGGGGACTTGGCAAGCACTAATACACGCACCGACTTGCCCGTGCCGTGCGGCAGAGAAACTGTTCCGCGTACAAGCTGATCGGCTTTGCGTGGATCCACGCCCAACCGAATAGCAATTTCGAACGATTCGTCGAATTTAGCAGTTGCTGTTTTTTTTACCAACCGTATGGCGTCAGTAAATGAAAACTCAGAATCAATTTTTGACGACTTACTTATTGCATTAAAGCGTTTACTGTGTTTTTTCATAGCAATTATCGTAGTAAAGTATATTCGTTTCTCTTTAATGTATGTTAATTGCAATTTCGCGCCAATTTATCTCGCTAACATTGCAATAAATATATTATTCAATCAGTCTTCGATAGTTACGCCCATGCTTCTTGCAGTGCCTTTCACCATACTCACAGCACTTTCGAGAGAATCACAGTTAAGATCCGCCATTTTCTTATTGGCAATTTCTTCTGCTTGCGCCTTAGTTAATTTGCCAACTTTTGATTTATTCGGCTCAGCAGAACCTTTTGGCAATCCAATCTTTTTTTGGATGAGCACTGCCATTGGTGGAGCTTTGAGAATAAAAGTGAAAGATTTATCCGAATAAAATGTAATTACTGCCGGAATAACAGTATCGCCTTCTTGGGCTGTTTTGGCATTGAATTGTTTGACAAATTCCATACCGTTCAAACCTCGCTGACCAAAAGCAGGGCCTACTGGCGGAGCCATAGTGGCCGCACCGGCTTTCAACTGCAATTTGAACGAACCCATTATTTTTTTTGCCATGTCCGATATCGTATTGTAAAGTGAAAGATAATTTCTTTATCTCAAACAGATGTTTTAGTATTTATTATTAGTGATTTTCAATCTCTACTTGCGCAAAATCTAATTCTACCGGCGTTTTTCTGCCAAGTATTCCAACTTCAACTTTTAGCTTTTGCTTTTCATTATTGACTTCTTTTACTGTTCCATTGAAGTTTGCAAACGGGCCTTCTATTACTTTCACAGGATCGCCAATTGCAAAGCTCGCTTCCACAGTTGCAATATTTTTTCGCTCTTCTACTCTTCCCAGTATTCGATTGACTTCATCCGGTTGCAACGCAACAGCTTCGCTCTTTGTTCCTACAAAATTTACTATTGAAGGCAACGCTGCAATATGCTCTTTTAATCTCTTGTCAAGAGCTGCTTCGATAAGCAAATACCCAGGTAAAAAATTCTTTACGCGAGTGCGGCGCTTTCCATTGCGAACTTCATAAACTGTTTCTTGCGGAATAAGTATCATGCCTACACGATGCTCGAAATGCAATCTCTTCACTTCGAGTTCTATTGCAGTTTTTACTCGCTGCTCATGACCCGGATAGGTGCGTATTGCGTACCATTTCAGCTCTATTTTCGGTTCTTCTTTGGCAGTTGTTTCTTCCATCCGATGAATACAGGCATATTAAGAAGTTGTCAATAAAATAATCACCATGCAGTTTAATGTTAGTAAATTAAATTTACCAACCATGTCATAGCAACATCAACGAGCCATACAAAAACAATAATTATTCCGCATGCAGCAAGAACCACATTTGTAGATTCACGCAACTGTCGTTTTGTCGGCCACGTTACTTTTTTCATTTCTTTCGACACATCGCCGGTGAATTCTTTGATTTTAGCTATCATATTCTTTAATGGCTATTTTAAAACTATTTTCCAAAAAACACCGAAATTAGCACGGGAGGAGGGACTCGAACCCCCAACCAACGGTTTTGGAGACCGCTACTCTACCAATTGAGCTACACCCGTAATTTTCAGAGAGCTGATGACCGGGATTGAACCGGTGACCTCTTCCTTACCAAGGAAGTGCTCTACCAACTGAGCTACATCAGCAATTAGCGTTTTCCACAACTTTTTTACAGCAGAGCGGGAAACGGGGCTCGAACCCGCGACATTCAGCTTGGGAAGCTGACGCTCTACCAACTGAGCTATTCCCGCGTTATGCCTTGATTCTACCGTTATCGCCAATAGCAAAAATCTAAGAGAGCGGGAGACGGGACTCGAACCCGCGACCAACAGCTTGGAAGGCTGTGACTCTACCAACTGAGTTACTCCCGCAATAAAAACTATATATGTGGGCAGGGAAGGATTCGAACCTCCGTAGCGCGTCGCGCGACAGATTTACAGTCTGTTGCCATTAACCACTCGGCCACCTGCCCAACTTTGGAGTTTAGAATTGCAAATATACGGAAATAATTTTATTCGTCAACAAAAAAATAAAGATATTTAAGCCAATCTAGCTTCGTTGGATTCCTGCCGGCTGATTAAGCTCCACATGAGATTTCCGTAATAGTCAATCTGAGATTATTACCGATAAATAGCTCTGATTCCTTAATCTTTTATTATAATCCATTATCAAATAGTTGTAGTATAATTGCATCCATCATAGGCTGATTTGCCCTCTTGCCTATAATGGACTTTTATTACTTTACAAATACAAATGGCAGTATTTTTCGATTGTTTTGATGCGTTATTGTCAGCCAATAAACTCCTGACATCAATTCTTTTCCGTCAATTAGCATTCGCTGTTCTTCTTGTTCGGCTGCAGATTCTAAGGTTTTCTTTATGGCTGAATCGCCCATAAAATCAAGGAGTTCGATTGTATAATGTCCGATGGAACTCGGCTTGTATGCAACAATAATGGCTGTTCCGTCAATTACTATTGAAGGGTTTGACATCGATTGCCCCAATTCTTTTACTTCTGTTGAATTTACTTCAAGAGTTGCTTTTATGCTTGTATCTGCGCCACATTCGCCGTTGACTATTATAGTGTATTCTCCCCTATCGCCTTCATTTACATTTTGAATAGTATAACTAGTATCATTTGCATTAAGCAGCTTAAATCCATCTTTGTACCATTGAAACGAATTTTTCAGTCCTTTTGATGTTATTCTTAGTGTAAACGTATCTCCAATTTTTACAATGCCGCCTTTTGGTTGTTCAATAATTTTTGTTTGAGGTTTAATTACCAGCGAAGCAATTGCGCTTTTTAAGGTTTGACACACGGTTGAAACATTAACGCTATAATCGCCTGCATCTTCCGGCTGCACGGACGCGATTGTATAAATTGAATCACGGGCGCCGATAATCTGTTGCGTGCCTTTGAACCATTGATAAGTGTTTTTTTGCTCTCCTCCTTTTACCTCTAATTTGAAACTTTGTTCCGGACAGAGAGAGTCGCCAATTGGCTGTTGAGTGATTTCCGCAGGAGCACCAAGCGTAAAATTACCGGTTGCATCACGCAATCCAGAACGATGCACTGCTCTTACGCGATATTGCTTTCCGGCAGGCAGATTGGACGGTATAGACCAAATATATGGCGATGACTTTGCATTAGAATCTATCAATTCCCATGTGTCGCCGCCATCTCGTGAAAATTGCAATGCAACTAATGTCTCAGCATCATTTTTAACTAATCGCCAAGAAATTGCAACTTGACCTCCCGGACAAAATAAACCGCCTGCTGATGGTGCTATCATTGAAAGCGAGCCAAAAACAAATTTCCCAAGATAACCATCGCTTGTGCCTTGCAAAGTTTTCAACTGTGATTCTGGAAAAATAGGCATGCTTTCAGAAGATGTAGTTCCCCCGATATAGCAATCTCCATTGCTTGCCGCTACAATTCCCCTCCCAAAATCATTATCTTTATTGCCAAGATAAGTTGAATAAGTTAGCGTGGATAATGAATCATTTACTTCTGCAAAAAACATATCGGATTTACCGCCAATTTTCGTTTGAATTGGAATTCGTTCTCCGGAAGTTATAGGAAAATTAGACGACAATGTAGAACCTATAATATAAAAACTATTTGAAGCAGCATTGCGCACTACAGCGACAGCACTGTCATCATTTGCGCCTCCAATCAATATTGATCCTACTAATAATCGTCCATTATAATTGAATTTAGAGATGAAAGCATCGTAATTTCCTTTTGCCGAATATGAAGAGGAAGTGACTGGAAACTTTGCATTTCCCTGGCCTCCTTGTGTTTCGCCAACGATAATCAGCGAATTGTCCGAGCTTAGCTCTATTGCTGTCGCTCTTTCATTTTGATTGCTGCCCAAATAAGTAATAAATTGATTTGTAGCATCGCTAACAATTCCAGACGCATTAAAATTTCCTGCAAATATATCAACGCCACCGTTAAATGTCTTGTCGAATGCATTGCCGAAATAACCGTCCGGTGCGTTAACTCCCTTGGATAAAGGAGCGCTGCAATCCCCTGCAAAATAGATATAAGAGCTGCTTATTGTATATTTCACCGCGCTGATTCGATCATCGCCGACGCCTCCAAAATACGTGCTGAAATCTACATTCATACCATTAGATTTAAAGCACGTCATAAACCCGTCATATTGTCCCTGATATGTGCTTTGAAAACCTCCAAAAACAATTGGAAAATTATTCGAATTAGTTTCTCCGCCTACTACAGCTTTGCCGTTTCCGTCGACTGATATGCATAGCGCTCTGTCAATTTCTTTGCCGCCAAAAAAAGTCGAATAGATGAGTTTTGATCCGTCAGGGCTCATTTTTGCAGCAAAAGCATCGGTTTTCCCGCCCAGCTCGTATTTCCAACTATTAACAAGAGGGAAAGAAGGCGACATTGTTTCGCCGGCTACATAAATATTATCTGCATCATCAAGAGCCATTGCATTGATTTGATCATCAGCGCCGCCGCCAAGATATGTCGAAAACAAAAGTGAGCCGAGTTGCGGATCATATTTAGCAACAAATCCATCGCGTCCGCCATTATAGGTCGTATCGTAAACGCCGACTGTTGTTGGGAAAGCATTCGATTCAGTATATCCTGCAATAACGATATTTCCCCTTTTGTCCTTAGCGATGCCGACAATATCTTCTGCACCGCCGCCGCCAACAAACGTAGAATACACTAAAGGATCAATTATTAATGGCAGAGAGTGATCATAATCTGAAACCGCGAAACCAAACGTATTCCTTTCATAATCCAGATATTTATTAGTAAAAGAGCATGATATGCTTTTTTGCTTTCCATCAATATATTGATATGCTTGTATGCGGCCTGTTGATATATTTCCCAAAGCAGTGCCAAGTGTGATAGAGTCGCCGTTTCTACTCAAGTTTATTGAAGACGCTCCTGCAAATCTAAATGCCAAATTCTCTATGCTTGAATTAGGCTGAAGAATAAAATCATATCGCAAATTATTTTCTTCATATTGCAATACAATATCAATGCCTTGCGAAAAGTTATTAATTTTTACCTTTTTATACGATGGCGCATTTGCCACCCATTGCGACGAGTTGCTGCCATAGAAGAAATTATACCGGGATTCGGTTTCCAACATTGGCACTACTGTTATATTTCGATGGCCTGCCGCCGGTTCTAAGCATATAACATGGCCATGGCGGCTAATTATTTTACTGGTGTCGTCTTTTTCAATTTTCAATGCGTCTAAATCATTGCTGGCAATGTTGGTTTTGAATTTGTCAAAAACAATCCCTTGTTTTGTAATCCAGACATTCAGATTTGGCGACCTAGAAAAGAACAGCACGTTCGAAGGCCATTGACCTTGATTTTCAACAAAACACGGCTGAATATTTGGTGAGTTCAGCAATTCAGCGCCCGAGAACCGAGTTGATGCGATAAAGCCAATAATTGCGAGAATTATTTTACAGCTAATTTTCATATTATGGCCTGATAAAAGTAAAAAAATAACATCAATTATGTTGAGTTGTTTATCAAAAATACAATACTTTATGACGCATTAGTAAAATTTAGATGCGCATATGTGAAAGCTCAAAATTCATGTTGTGAATTAAAGAATATTATTTGCTTTGTGCTGCATAGCCATGAATGGTGTTTTTAAAACTGTAAAATTGACCCCACTCCGAAAAGTAGAGTATATTTCAAATCAAAGAAAACGTAGTGAAAAAGTACAGTTATTACTCGTTTTATAAGAGAAAAACGGCAAAAAAGCGTCTTTTTTAGCTCTTAGAAGAGATGTTTTTTTTGAAAAACAGCGAATCTTTCGTCTGCAATTTTTATAAAACACCTTTTCGGGGTGAGTTCAAAATTCTAATTTAAAGAAAACAACATAGCTTACATTTAGAACTCAGGTGCTTTTCATTTGATTTAAAGTGCTTAATCAATGCTTAGATTAGCTGTATAAGCAAATCATTTTACGTGTGATAAGTTGGCTTGAACACTCCTTTCATACAACGCTAAATCCATGTTTTTTTGTATATTTGAGTGTAAACTTGTAGTATTTAATCAAAATGCCAATGGCTTATCCTTTTGCCGAAATAGAACCTAAATGGCAATCAATTTGGAAAGAACGCCGATCCAATATCACTCCCAACGATTTTACAAAACCTAAATACTACATTCTGGATATGTTTCCATATCCAAGCGGCGACGGCTTGCACGTAGGGCATCCAGAAGGTTACACAGCAACCGACATTGTGGCGCGTTACAAAAAAATGTGCGGTTATAATGTATTGCATCCTATGGGCTTCGATGCATTCGGACTGCCTACAGAACGTTATTCAATGACTCATGGCATCCATCCTTATGAGGCAACGGCAAAGAATGTTGCTAATTTTAAGCGTCAGCTTTCGATGCTGGGCTTTGGCTATGACTGGGATAGGGAAATCAATACAACAGATCCGGCATATTACAAATGGACTCAATGGATGTTTTTGCTGATCTACAATTCTTGGTACGATCCCATTGCCGACAAGGCGCGACCTATAAGCGATCTGCCTATGCCAAGCCATATTTCAACTAAAAAAGAAATTGAGGCCTATCGCGACTCGCACCGTTTAGCTTTTATCGCCGATATTCCTGTTAATTGGTGCAAACAGCTTGGAACGGTGCTTGCAAATGAAGAAGTGGATGAATGGCGAGAAAAAGGATACAGCGTTGAGCGAAAGCCAATGCGTCAATGGATGCTTCGCATTACTGAATACGCCGACCGCCTTTTGCGCGACCTTGATTTGGTAGAATGGCCTGCTTCAACAAAAGAAATGCAAAAGCATTGGATTGGCAAAAGCGAGGGCGCCGAAGCAATTTTTCCATTGCTTGGAATTGAAGCATCTGTTCGTATTTTCACTACACGCCCGGATACAATGTTTGGGGCAACTTATTTGGTTCTGGCGCCGGAGCATGCTCTCACAGACAGCATTACAACAGTTGAATATCGCGATGAAGTTGCTGCTTATAAAGCGCAAGCTTCACTTAAAAGCGATTTAGACAGAACTGATTTGGCAATAGAAAAAACGGGTGTATTCACCGGAGGATACGCTCTGAATCCTGCAACCGGCGAAGCGATTCCCGTTTGGATTGCTGATTACGTATTGGCGCATTACGGCACAGGAGCCGTCATGGCCGTGCCGGCGCACGACAAGCGCGACCACGAATTTGCGCAACAATATAATCTTCCTATTATTCAAGTTGTGCGCCCTGTAAATGGTGACAATTGGGATTGCGAAGCAAGTCCTCTGGTAGAGGACGGTTGTTGTGTTGATTCAAAAAACTCTGAAGTTTCACTTGACGGCCTTTCCACATCCGAAGCAAAACAAACAATTACTAATTGGCTAGAAACTAAAGGCATTGGCGCAAGCAAAGTACAATTTCGCTTGCGCGACTGGCTTTTTTCACGTCAGCGCTATTGGGGCGAGCCAATTCCAATTCTCTATTATGACGATGGCAGCAAAAGAGATTTGGATGCCGACGAACTGCCATTATTATTGCCAGACGTAATGGATTTCAAACCGACAGACGCGTGTGAATCTCCATTGGCAAATGTAAATGAATGGGTGGATTTTACAGATAAAAAAACAGGGAAACATGCTCGCTTTGAAACTAATACTATGCCTCAATGGGCAGGTTCATGCTGGTATTATTTGCGATATTGCGACCCTCACAATATTCATGAATTTTGTTCGGCCGACAAAGAACGCTACTGGATGGGAAATAACGGCGTAGACTTATACGTTGGCGGCGCCGAACATGCCGTTTTGCATCTGCTTTACGCGCGATTTTGGCATAAAGTTTTGTTCGACTATGGCTATGTTTCAACTGTCGAACCATTTGCGCGACTATTTCATCAAGGGCTTATTCTTGCCGAAGACGGCCGAAAAATGAGCAAATCATTGAAAAATGTAGTTAACCCAGACGAAGTTGTTGCACGGCATGGCGCTGACGCCATTCGAGTGTTTGAGATGTTTTTGGGCCCTCTCGAAGCATCTAAGCCATGGTCTACAAATGGCGTTGAAGGCGTATCGCGTTTTCTGAACCGCGTATGGCGGCTTGTTGCCGATGACGAGGGAAATTTGCTGACCTCACTCCAGAATATTCCTCTAACATCCAATCAAGAATACATTTTGCACGCTACGATTAAAAAGGTTGGCGAAGATATCGAGTCACTTTCTTTTAATACGGCTATTTCGGCAATGATGATCTTTGTTAATGAGTTTACAGCAGCAGAAGTCCGTCCTCGCTCGGCTATTGAAGCTTTTCTAAAATTATTAGCACCATTCGCACCTCACATCACGGAAGAATTGTGGAGCATACTTGGCTATTCATCTTCAATATTTAGCGAAATTTTTCCAGTATTTAATTCTGAAAAGCTAGTCAAATCAACTGTTGAAATTGTGCTTCAAGTCAATAGTAAAATTCGCTCAAAAGCAATTGTTTCTGCTGAAATATCTCAAAAAGAATTAGAAACCATTGCGCTTAACGATGAAAATATTCAGCGTTTTCTTGATGGTTTGAATATCCGTAAAACGATTATAGTTCCGGGAAAATTAATAAATTTTATAGCCAATTAAATAATAAAATAAATACCATCTAACGTCAGGCGTACAAAAGATTATAACACAAGGCAAACTGTTTATTAAAAACGGTTTGCATTTTACCGTTGATATCTTATCGCTTGCTTTGCATATAGATTTTCCATCATGTTAAAATTATGAACGTCGAATTTGTCAAGAAGTACTTACCTCAATTGCGTCCAAAACTGCTGACGACTTTGCAAAGCTATGACAGGCAGCAATTTCTCGGCGATTTGAATGCCGGGCTTATAGTTGGCATCGTTGCTTTGCCTCTTGCAATTGCTTTTGCGATTGCTTCCGGCGTTTCGCCTGAAAAAGGCCTGTTTACTGCAATCATTGGTGGATTTCTGATTAGCGCCCTTGGCGGCAGCAGAGTGCAAATTGGCGGTCCGACTGGCGCATTTGTAGTTATTGTTTATGCAATTGTGCAAAAATATGGCATAAATGGGCTTGCCATTGCAACTCTTCTTGCAGGCATGATAATGGTAATAATGGGCTTGGCGCGCATCGGATCGTTAATAAAATTCATACCTCATCCTTTGATTATAGGCTTTACAAGCGGCATTGCTTTAATCATATTCTCATCGCAAGTAAAAGATGCTCTCGGATTAACGATGGGCAATGTTCCAAGCGAGTTTATTGCCAAATGGCTTGCATTTGGCGGCGCTATTTCTACAGTTAACTGGTATGCAGCAAGCATAACTTTAGGAACAATAGCAACAATATTGATTTGGCAAAGATTTATCCCGAAGATACCCGGCTCATTGTTTGTATTGATTGCTTCCACAGCTATAGTTCAAACATTTCATCTGCCGGTCGAAACTATCGGCTCACGTTTCGGAGATATTCCGTCGTCTCTGCCTGCTCCCACACTTCCGCATCTCGACTGGGAGACCATACGGCACATGATATCGCCGGCTTTCACTATTGCATTGCTTGGCAGCATAGAGGCGCTGCTTTCTGCAGTTGTGTCCGATGGAATGATAGGAGGAAAACATCGCAGCAACATGGAGCTAGTCGGTCAGGGAATTGCAAATATTTTAAGCCCAATTTTTGGAGGCATACCTGCAACAGGCGCAATTGCTCGCACCGCCACGAATATACGAAGTGGCGGGCGCACGCCGATAGCAGGCATTATACACGCTGTTACTCTTTTTTTTATAATGATATTCTTTGGCTCTTGGGCTAAGCTTATACCAATGTCCTGCCTTGCCGGAATTTTACTTATCGTTTCATATAACATGAGCGAATGGCGTTCATTTCGAAGCGGGCTTACAGCTCCAAAAAGCGACGTTTGGGTTATGCTGATTACTTTTGCGCTCACCGTATTCGTTGATTTAACGGCCGCGATACAAATCGGAATGTTAATAGCTGTTTTTACTTTTATGCATCGTATGGCTATGGTTACAAATGTTGGAGTTATTACACGCGAACTTAACGACGACACAAATTATGACGCTGATTCAAATGCTCTTGATCTGCTGCAAGTTCCCGAAGGAGTTCACGTCTTTGAAATAAACGGCCCGTTTTTCTTTGGAGCTGCCGATAAATTCAAAGAAGCGATGCAGCAGATAGATCGCCGGCCGAAAGTTCGCATAATACGCATGAGGAATGTGCCGGCGCTCGACGCTACCGGATTGCATATTCTCGAAGGAACATGGCGTGAATCGAAGCATCGCGGCATTGCGCTCATTATCAGTGAAATTCATACTCAGCCGTATATTGCTTTGCAACATTCCGACCTTTTCGACAAGATTGGTGAAGACAACATAATTCCAACTTTTGCCGAATCTCTTAATCGCGCTCGATTACTGCTGGCATCTTAATCATAGCTATTATTTGGCTTAACACGACGAATCGTCAATTTGAATCGGACGCGGCAGATTGTTAAAACATGCAGTTTCAAAAATTATAAAACTTCGCAACCTGAACATTTTCATTAGACTGCATAGATATTTAGCATCTTTCTGTAACTTTTGCACACCATATTGATTTTTAATGCAGTTCTTAGCAATCGCTCAATGTTGAAAATGCACAAATGAATGACTTCGCTTTACATACTGACGAAGAGCTTTTCGAGCTTGTGAAAAGCAATAACGAGAGTGCTTTCCGCGCTCTATATCAGCGGTATAACAAGAGAATCTACGGTTATTGCTATCGCGTAGTAGGCGTTCGCAATATTGCTGATGATGTTTACCAGAGCGTATTTACATCTGTATATGAAAAGCGTAATTCTTTTACCGGTGGGAATTTTGCATCTTGGATTTTCACAATTGCCCGCAATTATTCTCTTAAAGCAACCCAACGACAAAAATTACATCAAAGAAATCTAATTCCAATTGAAGACTATTCGGATTATTTAGCCGATGAGAATGATAAGACCGGCGATGATATATATATCAAAGATGCTCTTAGGGCTGCAATAGCTGCATTAAACGATGATTTTCGCGAAGTAATTGAGCTTCGCTATTTTGATGGATTATCGTATGATGAAATAGCTGAAACCTTAGGCATTGGAATTTCTTTAGCTAAAATTCGGATATTTCGCGCTAAACAACAACTGCAAAAATCTTTAACACCATATATTCACGAACAACAATGAACATTTCATCACAACAGCTCGAGATGCTTTCTGCCAAGCTCCTCGACGGCACCATTACCGATGCAGAATATCGGCAAATAGAGCAAGCAGCTACGGCTCAACCGGATTTTGCGCAGAATTTAACAGAGCTTACACATGTTGAGAACGCTCTTAATTCTCTTAAGAATTATAAAATTGCGGCTACTCCGGGATTGTTCGACGCTGTCGGAAATTCCATTAGCTCTAAAATAAGCGCGGCTTCCGCATCTGCTTCCGTCGGCAGTATTATTGCTGGAAAAATGATAGTTGGCTATATTGTAGCTGGTGCGCTCGGCGTTGCATTTTTGGCAAATGTATCGTACAAGACGCTAATGCCTCACAATCCAAAAGCAGCCGCTTCAATGAATCAGAAAACAATTGCAAAGCCGCAAAACAATGTGCAAGCAGAGACATTTGCTTCTCATAACAAATTGCAATCTAAAGCAATTGCAACAGAAAATAGCGCTCAGCATGAGATTGCTTTGCAAAAGCAAAACAATTCTAACATTGTATCAAAATCTATCGAAACATCAGTAAAAAATAATCCCGAGCAAGTAAATCCAACTATAACTTTGCAAAACAACTCAAACTCTGCGGCAGAGATACAAGCGCCTGACAAATCGCAGCGCCTAATGCAATCCGTTAAAAATTATACAGCGCTTTACGAGCAAGCTAATTCTGCAAAAAATTACTTAATAGCAGCAGAAAATGCTAAAAATCTTGGCTTGCTCTACGCTAAATTAGATGATGCTGAAAAAGCTCGTCTTTATTTTGAACATGCAGCAACAAACTCTCATATTGCAGGCGCTACCGAAACTGAATCAGAAATTTATGGACAATGGGCATTATTAGAAATCAACAAAGGTAATAATGCGACCGCAAAAGAATTTCTCAACAAAGCAATTCGAATGTCAAACGGCACAAACAATACGGAAAACAAATGGCAGAAAGAACTTAATAAGCTCGTAAATTCCAAGTAGCTAAGCATCGCTGCATGACTGCAAACAAGAAAAAGCCGCCTCAATAAGGCGGCTTTTTCTTGTTTAGCTCTATTTTGTCTCGACAGTAAGAGCCAACAATATATACTGCAAACTCAACCACGTATAATTGCAACCGGATCAACTTTTGCAGCACGTCGAGCGGGGAAAATACCGGCTACTCCAGCTGACAGCAATGCAAAAGCAAATGCAATATAATAGTAAAAAACTGTGAAATTGACAGGAAGATGATCCATGCCCGGAAGGAAATCATTATGATAAGGGACTTTAGAAATTGCAAAGGACATAGCAAATCCAAAAACAAGTCCGGCTATTCCGCCAATAATGCCTAGTATTATCGCTTGCCCAAGAAATATTTGACTAATATCGCGACTGTCAAATCCCATTGCTTTCAATATTGCAATATCTTTCATTTTCTCATACATCATCATAGTCATGATATTATATATGCCAAAACCTGCAACAATCAACATAGAAACTGCAACTGCATATGTAATGATATTTCTCATGGTAAAACTCACCAATATCGTTGCATTGGCAGTTTCCCAATCTTCAGCAGAAAATCCAAACTCTCGAGCAAATTCAGCCGCAAGAGATTTTGCTCGATCTAAATTGTACAGCTTAATGTTTATATCTGTAATATACCGCGCATCTTTACGCAGTAATTTCTGCACAGTTCGCAGCGTTGCGTAGCATTGCGCATTATCAACTAATGCAATGCCCATGCGAAATATGGCTACAACATTCAATTGAGTGCGCGTTCCATTCGGAAGAGTAATATTCACGCGGTCGCCAACGCTAACATTTAGCTTTGCTGCAAGCCCGCCGCCCATCATCACACCATTTTCAACAGCAAACACTTTATCCAATTCTCCGACAGTGATTTTAGATTGTAGCCCAAAAAGCTTTTCTTCTTGAAGAAGGTCAACGCCGAGAATTGATCCAGGAATTTCCGTAACGCCATAAAGGTAATAAACCTGAGAAGTTACGCGCGGAGATGCGCCGTAGATTTCTGAATTGTTTTGAATGATATGCAATATCTCTGGCGCATCTTTAATATTATGCGGCTTATCCAATGGTTTTGGATTGCGCAAAACTGCAAGAGAATTCACATTAAAATATCGCTCAGCCAAAGAAAGCGAATCAATTTTTACATCATTAAAAATTCGGATATGAGGAGTTGCACTCAGCATAAGGTCTTCAAGCAAGTTATTCACCCCTGTCATAAAGGCAACCATTGCAATATAAAAACCTATGCCGAATGTAACGCCTAATGAAGCAATAGTGGTTTGCCGCTTTCTTGCAAGCAGATGCGTGCGGATTATTTGGAAAATTACCGTTTTCTGCGTCACAATTCAATACCCTGACACTATCGTTGAACTTTCGCTTAAACCTGATATTACTTCTATAAATTCTAAATTTCGTATTCCAAAAACAGGTTTTACCTCTCGAATTTTTTCGCTTTCTTTTACTAATACTTTGCCGTCTGGCCGCACATATCCCCGCGGGATTACAAAAGCATTTTCCTTTTGCTTAACGATAATATTTGCTTGTACTTGCGTTCCCAGAAATGGAATCATCGGCTTTGCATCACATTTTGCATCTACACGATAAGATTGAGTTTGCACATCAAGCATTGGATAAATTTTGATAATTTTAGCTGTAAAAATACTGTCGGGAACAGCGTCAATCGAATACAGAACTTTTTGACCGATTGCAATACGGGTAATGTCAGTTTGGTCAACAACAAGCTGCAGATTAAAGCTCTCGTCATTGCCTAAAATGGCGACTGGCTGCTGTGAATTTACCAATTCGCCCGACTCTTTATACAGACCGAATACTTTACCGTTAATCAGCGACCGAACAATGTAATTATCTTTCGTAACCGTTGCCAGCTCCATCTGATGTCGAGCTGCTGACAGCTGATTCTCAAGAGTGGACTTACTGCTTTTATATTTGCTCCATGCTGCAGCTAATTGCGCCTGTGATTGAGCGAGTTGCAATAATGCGCGATCGAATTCTGATTTAGATGCCGCATTGTTTTCATAAAGATTTTTAACACGAGCAAACGATGCAGAATCATTCGTTTTTTTTGCTTCTATACTTGTAATATTCTCCAATAATTCGTCAAGCAACGGTGAATGTGCTGCTGCATTGCCACCTGCAAAGGCGAGTGCATCGCGAGCATTTTGTTCGCGAACTAATGGATCGCGAGAATCAATAGAAAAAAGCATATCGCCAGTTTTAACAGTATCACCTTCACTAACATACAATTGCTGCAGGTTTCCGGAAACGATAGAAAAAGCTTTATATTCTTGCGATGGGTGAATTGTTCCGCCAGCGTACACTGCTTCAACAATCGTTTTTCTTATAGGCGTTATTTCGCTGTTTTTTGTATTGCAAGATGCTAAGGCAGCTGTAATCGCTAAAATTAATAAACGTAATATCACATTATTCCTTAATAGATTCTTATGCAAAAATACGCCGTTGAAGAAGAAATATTTTGCAATAAATTTGCACAGAACTTATTTATAGGGGCTGATTTAACTTTTAAGTGCAATTTGCTAAAATACGTATAGTTACGAATTGACAATTAGCTATGCCTAAATGTCAAATATTTGCTGATATATGGAGAAAATGGCGCAATTTTGTAAAAGACAAAGCCAATTATTGGTAAAAACATCTAATTTCTCACACTTTTATGAAAGAATTGCGATGATAGTCGGAGTGCCAAAAGAAATTAAGAAAAATGAAAATCGCGTAGCTTTAACTCCCGGAGGCGTTTTGGCCATGCGTCAGCATGGACATACGGTTGTAGTAGAGACCAATGCCGGAAGAGGCAGCGGTTTTTCCGATGAACAATATATTGCATCAGGTGCTGAAATTTTGGCAACACCTGCCGAAGTGTATGCAAAAGCAGATATGATTATGAAGGTTAAAGAGCCGATTGCGCCAGAATACGAGCTTGTGCGCGCAGGCCAAACTCTTTTCACCTATTTTCACTTTGCCGCTTCGCGCGAGCTTACCGAAGCAATGATGAAATCACATTGCATTGCTATTGCTTACGAAACTGTTCAACGCGACGACGGCTCATTGCCGCTGCTTATACCCATGAGTGAAGTTGCAGGACGCATGGCTCCCCAAGAAGGTGCAAAATACTTAGAGAAAACAATGGGCGGGCGCGGCGTTCTCCTCGGAGGCGTGCCCGGAACAGAGCCAGCAAATGTTGTTATACTTGGCGGCGGAATTGTAGGCGTAAATGCTGCCAAAATAGCAGCAGGATTTGGAGCTCGTGTTACTATTATGGATAATAATCTCTATCGTTTGCGCTATCTTGATGATGTTATGCCAAAGAATGTTGTCACAGTAATGTCAAATCCGGCAAATATTCTTGCCGCTGCTAAAAGCGCAGATTTGATCGTCGGCGCAGTTTTAATTGCCGGAGCTAAAGCGCCTCGCCTTATTACTCGCGATATGCTTTCTGAAATGAAACCCGGCAGCGTTGTTGTCGATGTCGCTGTAGATCAAGGAGGTTGCATAGAAACCACACGACCTACTACACACGAGGATCCAACTTACACAGTTGATGGAATTGTGCATTATTGCGTAGCTAACATGCCCGGCGCAGTGCCTTTTACTTCAACTATTGCGCTTACCAATGCAACGCTGCCGTATGCGCTGCAAATTGCAAATAAAGGTTGGAAGCAAGCTGTTCGTGATAATGATGAATTACTGCCAGGTCTTAATGTTGTAGATGGACATATTGTATATGAAGCTGTATCCAATGCATTCGACATGCCTTATACTAAAGCGTCTAAATTATTCTAATATACATAATTTATATTTGGCGGATTCAGAAAATATTTGATGAAATAATCATAAGTAAAACAACGTTATTTTAGCTTGGACAATATGATTAATTTCAATTGTAGAGTAATGGAAAAGCCCTTCGAGAAGAAGGGCTTTTGATTATTTCTGATATTTTAAATAAGTCAAATAAAAAAGTCAGTTGAAAATCATTATGCTGTTGAATCTGCAAAAGTATACTTTGTGTTCGCACCTATCAGGGCTGCGCCCGGGGTCAGCTGACGACGTCCGGACGCTGAAGAAAATATGTCCTCATTAAGCCCTTGCCTTTAATCT
>JBDHXA010000011.1:0-45810 GCA_039810485.1 Chlorobiota bacterium
CACTGATACTTGTATTGCCTGTAACGGTAGTATTACCATTCAGATTAGTTGTACCAACAACGCGAAGACCCGGATTTACCGTATTATCATCGTTTGTTACAACTGCTGCATACGACGTATTATTATGATTGCGAGCAGTGAGTGCGCGACCTGTGCCAAAGTTCTCAAGCAAACCAGCTTCGTCAGACGCAGTACTTTGAACAATTGCTTTGCCTGTAACAGTTAAGTTATGTCCAACGTTTACATCATTCGACACAGACGCATTGCCATTAGGCAAATTCAGATCTCTTCCACCTGTAATATCACCAGTTGCGCCGTCTAATGTCGTGCCTGCTCCAACATTAAGCATTGATGCTGAACCAACGCTTACATTGCCGGAAGCACCATTAACACTAAACTGATGAGTGCCAGTTCCAACGGTAAGATTACCATTATTTGCAACAGTTAAATTGTTGTTAACCGTTGTTGCGCCGCCGAGAGTAACTGCGCCGCCGCTTTGAGCAACGCTTCCAGTCAAGGTTGATGCGCCATTAACAGCGGTTGCGCCATTGATAGTAGTTGCACCATTTACTGTGTTCGACGCACCGGTCAATGTATTGTTAGCAGTTGCATTGCCAATATTTGTATTACCTGTTGCAGAAGCCAAGGTTGTTGCGCCAGTGCTGCTCAACGTACCTGTAACAGCGGTATTACCATTCAGATTGGATTGACCGGTAACGGTTGTATTGCCATTGATTGATGTAGCACCATTTACAGTATTGGAAGCACCCGTAATAACATTTGCGCCGGTTGCATTGCCAATAGTTGTATTTGAGCCCGGAGCAGTTGCCAGATTATTATTACCGGTTGTGCTCAGATTGCCGGTTACCGAAGTTGTGCCGGTAATGCTGGTTGCGCCAACTACTGTGGTTGCGCCATTTACATTCAGCGTATTATTAACGGTAGTTGCGCCGCCGAGAGTAACTGCGCCGCCGCTTTGAGCTACACTTCCAGTCAAGGTTGATGCGCCATTAACAGCGGTTGCGCCTGTGATATTGGTTGCGCCATTGATATTATTGGTTGTACCGTTAATAGTGTTTGTTGTGCCGGTTACTGTGAATGTGCCTGCGCTGTTGCCGATTGTTGTATTTGAACCTGCGCCGGAAGCAATCGTTGAATTGCCGGTGCTGCCAAATGTGCCGGTTACAGATGTTGCGCCTGTGATGCTTGTAGCGCCAGCAATACTTGCAGCGCCATTTACACTAAGTGCCGTTCCGCCTGCATTCAGGTTAGTCATAGAAACCGTTGGATTTGCTGCACTGTTATTTTGTACAACAATAGCGCGACCGCCATTTGCAGTTGCTGAAAATGCGCGACCATTGCCGGTATTTGTTGCAGTCAATGCAGAATTTGGCTCATCTAATGAACTCGTGAAGGCAGTTGTATTTGCATTCAAGGTGCCTGTTACATTCAAATTGCCGCCAACCGTTGTATTGCCACTGATACTTGTATTGCCTGTAACGGTAGTATTACCATTCAGATTAGTTGTACCAACAACGCGAAGACCCGGATTTGCCGTATTATCATCGTTTGTTACAACTGCTGCATACGACGTATTATTATGATTGCGAGCAGTGAGTGCACGACCTGTGCCAAAGTTCTCAAGCAAGCCAGCTTCGTCAGACGCAGTGCTTTGAACAATTGCTTTACCTGTAACAGTTAAGTTATGTCCAACGTTTACATCATTCGACACAGACGCATTACCATTAGGCAAACTCAGATCTCTTCCACCTGTAATATCGCCGGTTGCGCCATCTAATGTCGTGCCAGCTCCAACATTAAGCATTGATGCAGAACCAACGCTTACATTGCCGGAAGTGCCATTAACGCTAAACTGATGAGTGCCAGTTCCAACGGTAAGATTGCCATTATTTGCAACAGTTAAATTGTTGTTAACCGTTGTTGCGCCGCCGAGAGTAACTGTGCCGCCGCTTTGAGCAACGCTTCCAGTTAAAGTAGATGCGCCTGTTACAGAAGTAGCACCTGTTATATTGGTTGCGCCATTTATATTATTTGTTGTGCCGTTGATAGTGTTTGTTGTGCCATTAATTGTATTCGTTCCAGCGCTGTTGCCAATAGTTGTATTAGAGCCGGATCCTGATGCTAAAGTAGCAGTGCCAACACTGCTAAGAGTGCCGCCTGCACTTACGCCGCCATTTGCACTAACATTACCGCCTGCGATAACGTTGCCGGTAGCGGCAGTAATATTGCCGCCATCGGCAGTAATTCCGCGCTGAGTCGAAAGCGAGAGAGCACCGGAATTTGCATGGTCAATGCGAACTGTCGGATTGGTGTTAGCATTATTCTCTGTGTTGAAATAACCAGCACGGCCAGTAGAAGTTGTTTGAGCTATCGCATTGAAAGCATCACCTGCGCCTGCTTGGCGTGCGCGGAGAGCATAATCTATATTGTTAGCATCAAAACTTGTTCTATTTGCTGTCAAAGTGCCAACCACATTCAAATTTCCGCCGATATTGGTGCTTCCATTAACTTGAAGCGCTGGAGCGGTAGAACTTGAAGAATTTGTAATAATTGTTGTTGGATTTGTAGCACTGTTATTATTTACAATCAAAGTATTGCCCGAACCTCCATTAAGAGTAGACGTGCCGTTAGCAACATTAACGCCGGTTCCAGCATTTACGGTAGTTCCCGCATTTACAGATGTGCCTGCAGTTACCGACGTGGCTGAAGAAATTGATCCAGTGCCGGTTGTCGTTACATTAGCAGGGGTTGTAAACCCGCCATTGCCCGTTGTCAGGCCAGAAACTGTCAATGTGTTATTCAGCACAGAAGCGCCGCCAACAGTCAGAGTTCCGCCAACTTGCTCATTGCCAGAGACATTAGAGCTGCCATTTACTTGCAATGCAGGAGCTGTTCCGCTGTTAGAATTTGTGAAAACGGCTGTCGCCATATCAATGGCGTTATTTGAGCCGCGAACTGCAGATGTAGAGCCGCTTGTTATAGAAGCGCCAACGCCAGAGCCGCTATTGTTGATTGTCAAACCATTGTTAGAGCCGGACTTGTTGATCGTAGCGCCGGCGCCGCTGTTTGAGCTGTTAACAATTAAACCGGAACCGGAAGTAGAAGCGCCGCTCATAGTGATATTAACGCCATTTCCTGAACCGCCGGCAGCTCCAACCTGATTTACAAACACTCCATCGCCAGTTCCGTTATTAGTAACAGATACTCCAACGCCAGTGCCACCACGTGTTACGCGAACCGCAGGATTAGCATTAGCATTATTTTGAACAACATCAATGCCTACGCCTGTGCCATTTTGCGTTACAAGCTCGGCTGTGCCGGAACCATTATGTGTATTTGAAATACCAGTGCCAGAATTGCTTGAAGGCATAGTTACAATCAAGCCGCCGCCGGTAGTATTTGTACCGGGCAATGTAATAGATTCGCCATTGCCTGTAGCCGAGCTTACTGTAATACCTGTGCCAGAAGCTGTAGAAACATTAATACCTGTGCCGGAGCCGGCATGATTAACATTAACGGCAGTTGCAGAATTTGTAGCAGGGCGATCAACATTTACACCAACACCTGAACCGGTAGAAACATTAACGCCTGTACCTGTTGCCGATTGAACGGCAACGCCAACACCTGAACCGGTGGAAACGCTAACCCCTGAACCTGAGCCGGTTGTGGCAACCAAACCTGAACCTGAGCCGGTAACATTTGCCACATAAGCATTGCCATTAACAGTTTGAGACGAAACGCCCGCTGCGCCCGAATTTGTGCCGGAAGCATTAACCGACACGGCAGGAACCGTGCTGCTAACGCCTTGGGAAACTGCTATTCCATTGCCGTTTGTAGTTGTATTTGTCACATAAACGCCTGTAGTTGTTGCGCCTACGATATTATTAGTAGCCGAAACGTTAAGAGCGCGACCGCTTTGACCGGGATGGTTAATATCTACGGCATTGCCGGTATTGCTTGCGGCAACACTTGCATTAATTGCCTGACCATTATTAGCAGTTGCAGTAATTGCGCGATCAGTGCCACCCATGCCTGTTGTGCTTACATTAAGACCCGAAGCAGTGCCGGCATAATTGATCTGAACGCCATTAGCCGCAGACGCATTAGGAATATTAACAACCAAACCATTAGCAGTACCGGCTGTATTAATATTTTGCAAAATCAACGTAGGAGCAGTACCGCGATTCGTTAAGCGAACCATTGCAGGAAACTGCGGCGTATTGATTGTCGTATCGCCGTCAATCGGGAAGAATAAGCGATCGTTTGGAGCCCACTCGATATTGTTTGTTCCACCATTATAACGGAGAACATTCCAAGACACCGTAGGCGGTGTCAGCCAGCCCATTGTACCGGCACCAGAAGGATCAATACCGACAAGCAATGTATTTTTATTAACACCTGTTTGAGTATTGCTTGCAGAGCTTGAAGACAATGTGTTAAGAGCAGCAGGTGTTACTTTGCGCCAATTAAGCGTTGTTCCATCCCAGTGCAACACCGTCTCGGAAGTTGAGGGAGCATTCAGCCAGCGCATGCTGTCTTGAGCTGTTGTGCCCGCTCCTAAGAGAATGCGATTTTCAGATGTTGGCCCAGGAGCAACAAAACGCGAAGGGCGAATTGTGCCGGGAGCAATATTACTGTTCAAAATTGTATTTTGAGCAATATCAACATTTGTGATAGAGCCATCTAAAATAGCGCGAGAATCAACTGCACCATCGGCAAGCTTCTGATTAGTTACAGCTTTGTCGAATATGCGATTTGTCTTTACAGCGCCTTCGGCAATTTGCGGATTTGGAAAATCACCTGTCAAATCGCCGCCGGCAGGGCCGCTTGGCGGCAGAGCAACGCCCGGAGCCAATTTGTTTTGTGTAATAGCACCATCGGCAATCTTAGCGGCGGTAATAGCACCGTCGCGGACAGCTGGATTAGGATATGTGCCCGTTAAATCGCCGCCGGCAGGGCCAACTGGATTGGCAGTTCCGGCTGATGTGGCGAAGTCAACCATAAGCGCTCTGAGAGCAAGCTTTGCAGTGTCGGCATTAATTGCCTGAAACGCATAAGGCACAGTAGCAAGTTGAATTCTTACAGGCATTTCGGGCGATGTATTAACTTGAATGCCCAGCCATAATTGCTGATGAAAATCAACATTGTCAAGAGGTTGTTGATTCGATCCCAAAATCACATTATACACGCCATTGACTGTCGTCGTATTATGTGCTTCAGACCATAAAGGATTGCCGCCTGCCTGTTCGCGGTACAAACGAAATGTTAAATTGACCGCCTGATCGTTTACGGGCTTGTTTTGATTGTCAAGCAAGACGCCTTGGAAACTCATTAACCGAGGAATCTGTGCTTCGACTTTGCTCACCGGCATCATCATAGCGCAGGACGCTAACAAGCCAACGAGAAAACTTTTCTTCATGCCATACTCCTTTGAAATACTAAAAATTGAATTGTTTATATTTTTATTTTCTTTGCAAATTGATTTATACAGTTATCAAGAGAAAACCTATAACAAACTACAATACTTCGCTGAATTACTCTAACTCAACGAAACTTAAAAGCGCCGCTAACCGGAAGCATATTCAATAGCCGTCATAGATCCCCCTAAGAATGCTGTAACATTTAAATATAGTAATTATGCGTTTTTTATTATCTGACAACAATCAATTGCTGGCGATAGCGAACGCTGCCAGGACCGCCCGACACAACAAGCTCATAGGTATACGTTCCGGCGCTTACATCTACGCCTTGCTCGTCTTTTCCGTTCCATTCAACTTTTTGCTCGCCTATGCTTTGGAATTCATCAGCCAAAATTTTCACCACTCTTCCAACCATGTCATAGACCTTGAGCGTTACATTAGCCGCTATTGGCACTTGATAGTGAAAAACTGTGGTTGAAGTCATCGGATTAGGATAATTCGACAATACATCGCTTGTATTGACAGAGGACTCGGCAACGCCGGTTGCGCCCTCGCGTCCTGCCACGCCGCCCCAGAAACCTATAATATAGGTCTGCTTGCTGTCGTTCAAAGTGCCGATAGCCGGCTGACCAACAGTGCCTGAAAGCCGCATGCTGCCATTTTGTACATTAAGAACACCGCCGGAGCCAATTACACTCCAGCCGATTTTGTATTGCTGCGCTTGTGCACTCACAGCCATTGCTGCTATCGTAAGCGCAAACACCATCATTGACGATGTGATGCGTGTCAATTTCTTCATAACATGTTCCCTTTCGGAATTACGTGAAGTTGTTTGTGATTTATTATTTGTTTTGATAATCATTATAAACTACTTTTAATCGCGTTGCTATTAACTGCAATTACCGTTCCAAAATCACTAAATCCGTGGTGTTTGAAACGATTTTTGTTGTAAAATCTTAAAAAAGATGCCTGATTCAATATCTGCCCGATTGTTTAAATAATCATAATTGCCACTACTCAGCTATAAAACAATGCAAAATTTTGCACACTAACCATACTAATAGGGTACAAGTTACTAAAATAATCGCATACGGCAAAGTTTGCCAAACACTTTTTTATAGTGTAAAGCAACTCAAAGAGCATGTAAAAATCAGTTCGGAAAAGCAGTTTTCTACATAAATTACTTTTGGATTTACTGCAAATTTATGGCAATTGTGAGCATCGAAATCATGTTTGCCATTTGACACTAAACTGCAAAAATAAAATAAATGAGCATATATGAAAATTATTTCGAGGCTGATCATGCCGGATTTCAGCCCATTTTATCTGCGCTTCCGTTTTTCTTTACTCAAAATGCTCTTCAAAATTTCATTTTACAATAAAAAAATCTTTCTTTATGGTAGTTGTCAGTTTATCAAGACAACTGTGCAATTTCTTTCACACATTACATTCGACAGTTCTCTTCACATTGCTTTTCTCATTTATACCATTCATTCACAGCACATATCATAATAAACTTACAGTTATACTCCTTAGTTGGGAAGATAATATTAAAAATTACTGTAACTTACGGTACATAAATTCATCTAACGCCAAAATCAATGTGGAATTTTCTATTTCGAATTATGTTCTTTCATTTCAAAGCCGGTCAAATTACGATAGTTATTCTATGCTGGTTTGTTGCGGTAGCGCTTTCAGCAGCTGATTTGCCGCAGTTTTCAACATCAAATTCACCTTATCGAGTTGAATGGAAGCAACTGCAAGAAGCTCTCAACGCTCAATTGCCAAAAACGGCTCTTGCTGTGGCAAAGCGATTATATACAAAGGCAGTTAAGGATAAAAATCACGCCAATATTGCCGCAAGCGCATTTTTGCGCTCATACTTCGAGTCGCAAGAATCGGAAGAACCGGACTCGGCTATTATTTCATTGTTAGAGCGAGAACTGCTCAATGCCCCCACTTTGCCTTCCAAAGCGATTATTGCCTCGCAAACGGCAGCAGCATACGAAAACTATCGCATCAAACATTCTTGGAATCTTCAGGCCAATTCCGGCTCTGACCGCTACTCAGATTTTGCGTTGTGGAGCGCGTCGCAGTTCGAAAAAAAAATACAGTCGCTATATCAAATATCGCTTGAGCCAAGCAAAATTCTTGAATCAATTTCGCTTTCGTCAGTGCGTGATGTGATAATATTTCCACATTGCGATACAGTTCAATGCGACACCGTTTCAACACTGCGCCCAACTCTCTATGATGTGCTTGCATTCCGCGCCTTAGAGCATTATGAAGCGATAACGAGGAAAAGTACTATAACTGACTCAGCTCTTTTGGCATCATTCGCGCCGATAAAAACTTTCATAACCGCATTTCGCTCTGATTCCAATCAAGCATTATCGCTTTATGCAAAAATTCTGCAATTTCACATATCTGACACTTCTCGTGCCGCACTGTTGGATGCTGAGCTGCTGCGATTGAAATACGCTCGGTTGCTTAGTAGAAGCAAATATGCCGATACTTTATATAAACGTTCGCTTGAGCGTGTTATTACAGATTATAGAAACTCTCCTGCTGCTGCTGCGTTTTTCTATGAACTTGCCGAATGGTATAATACTCATGACAATGGCAGTCAAGCTATGCTGCTCTGTGAAACGGCTGTTCACGACTATCCAGCAAGCGAAGGAGCGAAACGATGCCTTAATCTTCAAAACACTCTGCTTGCGCGCTCGCTTAATATCGAGATAGAGCCAAATATCCGACTCGGCAAACCGGCACTTATGTCCATAGAGTACGCTCAAATCACACAACTGTATTTCCGGATAGTTAAAATTTCTTGCAGCGAACTTCTGCAGCAAAATATATCGGACAGATATGAGCAACAGAACCAATTGATATCGCGGTCGGTTGCAGATCCGCCATTTCGCGAATGGCGAGAAGCTCTTCCTTCATCGCCAAATTACCGCCCGTATATAGCGCAATCTGCAATTCCAGCGATGCCTATTGGCAGTTATATTCTTTTGGCGTCAACCTCGCCAAACTTTGTCGTCGGAGATTCCGACGTTATTACGGCTTTGACCTTTACGGTCTCCTCTCTCTCTATTGTGCAACAAGAATTCTATGGCTATCCCGAACGTTCAGGATGGCTTGTTGCCGATGTTGAAACAGGGCAGCCAAAAGCAGGTGTTTCACTTGTCTTTTTTACACAATTTTACGATCGCAACACACGGCAAAACATCATAGAAACAAAAGGTTCGGCGCTGACTGACACTTTCGGATTTGTCCCTCTGACTGCAAGCAATTTTGAAGATGGCAGACAGTCACGGCATATTCTCGCTTGTACTGGCGCCGATTCTACTTTCTCTTTGGCAAATATTGGCTTGTGGAAGCGTCAATATTATGGTCCTAGCGACGAGTCGCATATCTTTACAGATCGTTCGCTCTATCGTCCCGGACAAATTGTCAAGTTCAAGGGAATAATTGTTCGAGCCGATGATGAAAAAAGAAAATATTCTGCTGTAAGCAACGCTGAAGCAACCATTTCGCTAGTTGATCCGAACGGAGCTAAAATAACTGAGCTGAAAGTGCACACCAATGAATTTGGATCATATATTGGGACTTTTATCTTGCCGCGCTTTGGAATGAATGGCTATTGGACAATTTCCGACGGCATAAGCTCGGCTCAAGTTCGCATGGAAGAATACAAGCGGCCTAAATTCTTTATCGCTTTGCAACAACCCAAAGGCATAGTAAAGATTGGCGCTGCAATAACTGTTCGCGGAAATGTTTCCACATTCGCAGGAAGCCCTATCTCTCAAGGAAAAGCGCGAATTACCATCACGAGAAAAGAACAATTTATCGCGCTGTATCGCAATTATCATCCTTATAAAATTGACGGAGAAGTAATAAAGCAAGATAGTGTTTCAACCAATAATAAAGGAGAATTCACTTTTGATTTCTTAGCTGAACCCGATCCCGAAGCCGACTCGTCAGCATCACAAATTTATGTATTCACGGCATCTGTTGATGTAACGGATATCACAGGCGAAACACATTCGGCGGCACTTGAAATATCAGCCGGCTACGCTTCTTCCGAGATTATTTGCGAAATTCCCGAACACGTAAAGGCAAACACTCCATTGAGTGTTTCTCTCATAGGAAAAAACATGCTCGGACAGCCAATGACGCTAACTGGAAAATTAACTCTTGAAGCAATACCGGCAATCTCTAATTTGCGGCGCAGCAGCAGCTTGCCGGTGCCTAATGTAATACTTGCAGCTCGCGAAGATTTTGCCCTTGATTTTCCCGAAGATTCGCCTGTAACTATTGACAAAAGCAACACTCAGCAATTGCCGCCTCAGTTGCGCACAAGCTTGTTTCACGCAAGATTTTCTACAGTAAACGGGCTGGATTCAGTTCGATTTATAGCCCTAAAGCCGGGAAAATATCGCATTTCCGGCATCTGCACCGACTCTAATGGGAACACTTTGACATTTGAAAAGATTTTTATAGCGTATGATATTGAGAATACGCATAAAAGCTCGCTGCCCGAACCTAAGCCATTTATTGCTTTTGCCGAGCAAACAACAGCGCAGCCCGGCGATACTGTCCGATTTATCGTCGGCTCGGGATATGCTGATGCGCATATTCTTTTCATGGCAGAAAGCAATGGCGCAATTATTCAGCGCAAATGGATTTCACTATCGAATGAACTTCGCGCAATTGACATTCCAGTCAGCGAGGATCTAAGAGGCGGATTTTCAACCATGGCATTTCTAATGCATAGCGGACGCGCATATCAGCAGCGCATATATGTTGATATTCCTTGGACAAATAAGGAATTGCATATATCAACTGCCGTGTTTCGCGACAAACTGATACCAGGCGCAAAAGAAGAATGGAGATTAACGGTAAAAGGAGAAAAATCTGAGCTTGCAACAGCTGAAATGCTTGCCACGATGTATGATGCTTCGCTCGATGCAATACTGCCCGACGGAGAAAAAATGACATGGCGCAAAAAAATGTTTCCTTGGCCGACAAACAGCATTGCTTGCGCAGTTTCAACTATGACCGAACAAAGAATTGAACTAAGAAACTCGGGAAAATATTGGCAGACAAGATATGATTTTTTCGATTACTACTATAATCGCTATCCAATTTTATTTTCGGATAATGCAAGTTTTTTTTATGGCGTCTCAACCGCTTACGGATTGGGTTATACGGGCGTGCGTCCTCGCTTGCTATCTATGCCAGCATCGGAAAATATCTCAGAATCAGCAGATTATGGCGGTGAAAATAGAGTTGCCTTAGCAAAGAATATAGATGGTGCAACAGCAGGCAGCATACGGCAAAACATGACCGAACCGTCCGAAAATATTGCAAAACAAGAAAACAAGCCAATATCTCCCCGCGTTAATCTTCAAGAAACAGCATTCTTTTTTCCGCAGCTGCACAGCAGCGACTCCGGCGAGTTTATTCTTTCGTTCACAATGCCGGAAGCGCTGACTTCCTGGCGTTTTTTGGCAATGGCTCACACTCAAGATCTTCGCGTCGGAACATTTGAACGCGAGGTAATTACTCAAAAAAATCTTATGGTTTTGCCAAATCTGCCTCGCTTCATGCGCGACGGCGACGAGCTGGTTTTATCGGCGTCAATTGCCAATTTATCTGACAAAGCATTGGACGGCGCTGTAATATTGGAATTGTTGGATCCCGAAACAATGAAGCCGCTCAACAATTCTTTTGGCATTGCAAATAATAACCGTCAATTTACCTGCGACAAAAACGGAATTGCCAAAGCATCGTGGAATATTAAAGCTCCTGCCGATATTGAAGCCGTAATTTGTCGCATTTCAGCATCTTCGGGGAATTTCTCCGACGGCGAACAATCAATTTTGCCTATTCTTCCGAACACGCTGCCCATAATAGAAACTTTGCCGCTTTCAATACGACACAGCGGCACAAAGTCATTTACATTAAAGAATTTAGCCGAACAGGCGCAAAAACCGTCGTCCACGCTTAGAAATCGAAAGCTCACCTTCGAATTTGCCGAAAATCCTATATGGCTTGCAGTGCAGGCATTGCCGATGCTTATGGAATATCCACATGAGTGTGCCGAGCAGATTTTCAATCGTTTTTCCGCTTATGCGCTCGCTACGCGCATACTTGAAGAGCGGTCAAACATTGCAAGCGTCATTAGCCGGTGGGCAGAAAACGGCTCGCTAATATCGCCTCTTGAAAAAAACTCTTCTCTCACTTCCATTATGCTCAACGAAACGCCTTGGGCGGCAGAAGGAAAATCTGAGACCGAACGCAAACAACGCATTGCTCAATTGCTTGATAAGAATTCGATAATTTCCGCCCGCGAAGCCGCAATGCTAAAGTTAAGCGATTTGCAACAGCAGTCCGGAGGGTTTGCATGGTTTTCCGGCATGAGCGAAAACCGCGTCATCACGCAATATATTCTTGCCGGCATAGCCCATATTTTTACTCTTGACGCCGCCGGTAATAATCGCGATAAATTATCAGAAATTGCAGAGAAAGCTCTAAATTTTGCCGATGAACAAGCCGCTGATGAAGTGAACCGTCTGAAAAAGGATAAGAGTTTTAATCCTGAAAAGACGTCGTATTATAATTTTACCGCCGCGCAATATCTTTATATTCGAAGTTATTTTGCCAATATTAATCGAAACGATGCCGCAGATTCCATCCTTAATTTTTACAGAGTACAGGCGCGTCGATTTTGGCAGAAGCAAGATATTCATACACAAGCTCTTACGGCAATTGCCCTCTGGCAGTTTTCACAGCTTGAGCCGTCGCCGCGCAATAAATCGGGCGACTCTCCCGATCGCGCTGCCGCTCGCAGCATAATTGCCTCGCTACGCGAGCGCTCAATACATTCCGAAGAAATGGGAATGTTTTGGAAATTGCCGTCAGCTTGGCAATGGCAGCATGCTCCCATTGAAACACAAGCGATGCTTATCGAGGCGTTTGAACTTATCGGAAGCGATACAACTGAAATTGAGGATATGCGCCTTTGGCTGCTGCGCAATAAACAAGCGCATGATTGGCGCACAACAAAAGCAACTGCGGAGGCATGTTATGCTCTTCTTTTGCGCGGAAAAGATTATCTGGCGCAAAACAGCAAAATTACTGCAACGGTAGGAGCAAAAGTTGTAAAACCGGACAGCAGAGAAGCAGGAACGGGCTATTACTCTGCATCGTGGCATGGAGCTGAGATAACGCCCGCCATGGCGACAGTTTCGCTGAATAGCTCCAGCAATGGATTGGCATACGGAGGGCTTTTTTGGCAATATATCGAGCGCTCCGATAAAATTGTCGAGCAAAAATCTATTATTTCGATTGAGCGGACAGTTATGCTAGCACAGCCCAAAACAAATAAAAAAACAGTTGCTTCAACGAAATATGCAATCAATATCGGCGACAGATTGACTGTTCGGCTTATTATTCGCGCTGATCGCGATATGGAGTTTATTCACATAAAAGATACGCGACCTGCATGTTTCGAGTCGGCAGTGCAAACTTCCGGCTATGAATGGAGTCAGGGAGGCGGTTATTATCGCTCGCCTTCCGACGCTTCAACAAGTTTTTTTATGGAGCGTCTGCCGCGAGGAACAACGATTATTGAATACGATGTGTTTGCAGTTCAAGAAGGCGTTTTTTATGACGGCACAGCATCGGTTCAGTCGCTCTATGCGCCTGAATTTGCCGCACATTCTCAAGGTGGCAAAACGCATGTAACGCAGTAGTTTCCGCTCATATACAGGAATATTTAACAAATCTTTTTTTCATCAAATATTCTTGTTTATTGTATCTTATTGCTTTCTCTGTTATTTCAACACAAATAATTTATGCGTGAAACCTTATTTTTGCAGTGTAATTATGTACTTATTACGACCGTGAAATTATGGCATTGTCAAGATTGATTTTATTTTCAAGATGTTTTAACAAGTTAGACACGCTTGCTACCGCGCTGTTTGCCATTGTTATTCTAAGCTGCGGCAAATTATCAGCACAGAATCCGGGCAGTCCTGCTAATTGGCTGTTTCCAAATTGCTCTATGGAGGCAACTCGTTTTCAGCCGTGGGCTTCATTGCCGCAATCTGTTGATTCAATGGTCTTAAAATGGTCGACTGTGGCAATTTCCGGCGATGTGCAGCCCTTTGTAGGGAATATCAAGAACAATCCCAAAATTCGACCGCAATATCTTTGGGCGCCTAATGAATTAGCGGCAGTGGTCAAGGAAGATCTTGTAATTATTGACGGTTCTGGAAAATTACTGACTAAAACTCCTCTGACTAACGCTCCGCTTGTGCGCGGAATTTCCATGCTGTTCGATACGAATGCAGTAGAGCCACTTGCTGCAACAACTGCTCCGGTGGTGATCGGCTTGGAAACAGTAGAAACTGAAAATGCAAAAGATTCCTTGATTTACGCATATTTGGCTGGCTATATTCCGGGGCGCGACAGCGCGGCAATAATTCGGCGGCTCAGCGTAAATGTAGGCGAGTATTTTCCAAATGTTTTTGGCAGCGTTACTCCGGTCTTAGGACGTAGCAATGGAGGACAGGCAATCGTCTACGCCGCCGTCAACATGTCAAAGCCGACAATTTCGGCTGGCGGACCAATTACTCCGTTTTTTCGCGGTTTGACGCAATTTAACACCGGTACTATTTACACCAATTTCCCCTTGCCCGATGTGCGTGACGTGCCGGCTAATCGCATAACACTCGGACCCGAAATTTCGTTGTATCCTCCTTCAATAACAGCGGCAGGAGGTTCACTTCGATTGACGCCGTCCGTACTTCCTGCCGAAGGAATTGCAGAAAATATTTCAAATCCCGCAACAACTTCAACTTTTGCAGATTTGCCGTATTTAATGTCGTTCAATGTCAATACGCCGTCCATAACCGAAGGAATAGCACCGGTTGATTTATTTTCATTGCTTGACAATTCGCGGCATCGTCCTCTCATACGCCCTTATTACATGCGTTTGAATGACGCTGGCGCAGGCGGAGTTGACAATCTCTATATTCTGTTATCGGAAAGCTATCGCGGCACCGACAGCTCTCATGGCAAAGCGCGTATTCATTTGTATAGCGCTAGCGGACAGCCGCTTACAATTCCCGACGATGCTTCAGTACCCTCGTATTTAGGAAGCGACAATCAATATTGGTCAGTTGCCGTAGGCAATCTAGACGGCGTCCCATCGAATGAAATACTTCCGTATTATCCGAACAATCCTGGTAATGAAATAGTCGTTTCACAAAGTTCCAAAGAATTTGCATTTCCGGGTAGTAAAATCTCTGTTTTGCGCTGGCGCACTGGCTCTCGTGTAGAAAAAATAACCAAACCCGGCACGTATCTTTTCCCATTCGACACAATCTGTACGCAACAAATGAATGGCTGGATAGCCGCCGTAGCCGATATTGATGGCGCTGCCGATGGCAAACACGAAATTTTTGTGGCAGATCGCTCTTCACTTTCAATATTGCGGCTGCGCGATTATCAAGACCCGAGATTACGACTTGGTCGTCCGTTCGACACATTGCGCGTTTTTAAATTTGGCAATGAAATTATCACCAACGTTATAACGGCAGATCTCGAGGGCGACGGCGGACTCGACATTATCGTTACCACATTAGAGCGCACTTACTGTTTCGGCATTCTTCCGCTTGGTTCGCTTGTTGTCAATGAGCCAAAAACACAGCAGTTGCCGCCACAGGAGTTTTGCCCGGGCGACTCTGTTACTGTCCGCTGGATAAATGCTCTTCAAGGCCAGGACAAGGTGCATGTTCTTTTTCGACGCTATTCGAATGATACGACGCCGATTGCGAAAATTGACACTTTACGGTTGAATTATCCCAATACATCCGATACAATGGAATATCGTTTTTATGTAGACACTTCGCTTCTTGGGCGTCAGGGACGTATCATCGTGCAAGGTGCAAACAGCAAAGACATACATGATTCATCGGCGTTTATCAGATTTCCCAACCCTAAAATCATCATTATGGGACCGCCGCAGGATTCAGCAGTGCATCCGGGCTATCAGTTTTCAATGCGCGGCTCTGCTTCCTGCCTCGATTCATTATGGATAGAATACAAAGCCAATTTAGCTTGGGTTAAGCTCGATTCGATTGCCGCCGGCGGCGCAACATTCTCTTTTCCTGTTACTTTGCCTTGCCTTCCAGAATTTCGCATTGACAGCGCCGATATTGATTCAGTGATTACCTTGAGAATTATCGGCAGAGACACCGCCTTAAATTATCGAGACACCAGCGCTAAATATTCAATTCGATATTCTCCGGTGCCGTTGTCGTCCGTCATATCTCCGCCGCCACTTGTTGCCTGTCCCGCTCGCGAAATTGCATGGGATTTGTCGTCTGTTCCTCAAAATCTGATTTGCGATACAATCGTTGTGGCCGTGTCAATTGACAGCGGACGCACTTTCAGAATTGTTGATCATGTTCCGTCTGCTCAGATTCCTTATGAATGGGATCCGCCTGCCAATTTGCGCGACTCGATGGCAATTCTTCGACTTAGCTGCGCTGCTGGATGCATTCGTACCGACACACTTATACGCAATATTAAAACGCCATACATCAGCATTGTTGCGCCCAATCCTTTTGCGCCACCTTCTGAAATTGTGCAGATAATCTATTCTGTTCCGTCTCCCACAACTGTAACTATTCGAATCTATGATCAGTCAAACCGTTTAGTGCGCGAAATTGCATCAGCTGAATCGCGGCTGCCCGGCATTGCATATTGCGATCATTGGGACGGCACATCGGATTCAGGCATAGTCGCAAACGGCATTTATTATGTAAGCATTGAGCCGGTCGGAGCCGAGCGCGAAGTTTATCCTGTATTTGTAAAGAAAAAGTAAGCTTGCTGTTAAAACGTTTTTCAATAAAAAAGGAGCCGTCAAGCACGGCTCTTTTTTTTTCGCTGTTTTATAAAGTGTAATTTGAAAATATAGTTCCATTTCAATTTAAAAGAGAATGCCCTTATTTTGAACCGTTGATAACAATGGGTTAATCGCCACAAACAAATATTATTTCTAACGTACTTTGATTTATAAAAATTCATTGAACTTATGCTGTATTCCTATCGTAAATCTTGTATTTTTGAAAGACAAAAATAATAAAAGCTCATAGCTAAACAATCTCATAATATCTTTACATTAACCAACTTGTTTTAATATTTTGTGGTGGAGGCATTTATGATTTCATTTTCTATTGGCAGAACTGCAATAAATCTGAAAATACTTGCAGTTTTAATTCTTGCAGCATCGTCTGTATCGGCGCAGCCGCAATCTGTGTTCGACAAATTGAAACAACGCAGCCCGAATAATACTTCGCCAATGCTAGCAAAGGAAAAGCCAGCACTTACCTTCGATGGCGGCAGTGGTCAAGCGAAAATTAAGGGCTTGTACTACGCCGATCTGACCGACAGCAAACGTGAGGCATTGCTTGCATTGGCAAAAATCAGTCAGAAATTAACCATACAGTATGATAATGCGAAAAGCCAAACACCCATTTTTATTGAGGCAAAATCAATTGGCGTAAAGCGTTATGAAACTAGCAGCGATGAAAAGTCAATTTCTGCCGCGCAAAGCGTTATGGCTTTATTAGCTCCTGTTTTTGGAATCAATTCTGCTTCAATCGGATTTACAGGCAAAACTGTGCAGCAAGATGAACTAGGTAAAACAATAGTGCGGCTGCAGCAAACATACCGCGACATTCCAGTATTTGGCGCCGAAAGCATAGTGCATTTTTCCGACGACGGAACAACTGAAAGTTGGAATGGCCGCGTGATTCCAATTGCCGATATTTCTACTGCTGCGACAATTACTAATGAAAAAGCCGCGCAAATTGCCTATTCAGACGCACAAAAAAAATACAAAGGCATATTCAAAGGTCCAGACGAGCCGGCATCGCTGGGCTATGATGATGTTGCGCCGCAGCTTATTGTTTTTGCTGGAATATCTCAATTAGCAGAGCCTAAGCTTGCATGGCGCATTATCGTGCGTCCGACAGCTCTTTCACGATATGAATATTACATTGACGCTATAACCGGTAAAACGCTGAAATCATTTAAGACAACATGCAACAGCGGTCCGGCAACCGGCTCTGGAAAAGATTTGCATGGAAATAATCAACAATTCCCTACCTATGACGTTAGCGGCAAGTTTTATATGATCGACGCATCGCGCCCAATGTTCAACTCTGCTCAATCTAAGATTCCTTCATCCCCAATCGGCGCGATTATAACACTTGATTCTCGCGGAAAACCATTGAAAGATATGTACCAGATAACATCCGACAATAATACTTTCAGCGATCCGGCATCTATTTCGGCTCATCACAATGCAGGAATAACCTACGAGTATTATCGGGCAGTTCATAATCGCAATGCCATTGACAATAAGGGCAGCAGTTTGCTGTCGGTAATCCATGTTCCCGACGACGACGGAACACCAATGGACAATGCATATTGGAATGGAAAATTAATGGCTTACGGTGATGGCAATACAAAATTTTCCAACTTAGCCGGCGGTCTTGACGTTGCGGCTCATGAAATGACGCATGGCGTTACAGAGCATAGCGCTGGTCTTGTATATCTAAGCCAAAGCGGAGCATTAAACGAATCCATGTCTGATGTTTTTGCCTGCATGGTTGATAGAAATAATTTTAAAATTGGAGAAGATGTAGTGCAGCTCGCAATTTATCCAACAGGCACTATGCGCGATATGGGCAATCCCCATAATGGAGGCGCTAAATTTGGCGATCGCGGCTGGCAGCCGGAAAAAATGAGCGAATATCAGACACTGCCGGAAGATGACAGCGGCGACAATGGAGGCGTGCATGTCAATAGTGGAATACCCAATCATGCCGCTTATTTGATAGCTCAAAGCTTAGGACGCGAACAAACTGAAAAAATATATTATCGGGCGCTAACACAGTATTTAACAAGCAACTCGCAATTTATTGACCTGCGGATAGCCGTAGTAAAAGCAGCAAAAGATCTATACGACGACCAAGCAGTGGCCGCCGCAAAAGTCGCATTCGACAAAGTGGAAATATTCGACGGCAACGGAACACCCGACTCTCCTGATGAAGCGCCAGTAAACGGACCGCATTTTTTGCTTGTTCATCGCGTCGGACTGCCTTTTACGCTTGCCATAGTCAAACCTGTGCCGAATGCTTCCGCCAATGATATCAGGCATATTTCTAGAACTCAATGCAACAACAAACCGTCTGTTTCGGACGACGGCGCGATTGCTGTTTTTGTTGCTTCCGATAAAACATTGCATGGCATTACTTTAGACCCTAACAATCCAGTTGAAACAATTATCAGCGCCAATCCTGTTTGGAATAGTGTAGCTCTATCGCGCGATGGCAAACGCATTGCTGCTACTCCAGCCATGCCAGACGGCACCATAACGGTGTTTAATTTAGAAAACAACACATTTCAGAATTTTACTCTTTATTCTCCAACGTTTTCACAAGGACAAAAAGCAGGATTGGTGATAGGCGCCGACTACATTGAATGGGATGCAAGCGGTCAGTATGTGCTTTATGATGCCATGAATGCGCTTTTTACCGACGCCGGAGAGCAGGACTATGCAGACGTAGGATTGATAAATGTTTGGGACAAGAGCAAAAATACTTATGCAGACGGACAAATTCGCCGTGTGCTTCCCCCGCTTGGCGATGGCGAGAATATCGGCAATCCGACTTTTGCCAAAACTAACCAGGGAGTTGTCGCCTTCGACTATCTCAATACTTTGACAAATCAGTCCTCTGTTATGGGTGCAAATATTTTCAAAATGAAGTTTGATAAAATTATTGACAATCCTAATACCGTAGGCCGCCCTAGTTTTTCTCCTGATGACAAACAATTAGCGTATGCAACACTAGAAAATGGTTTAAATGTTGTAAAAACTATTCCTCTTACGCCCGATCGAATCAGCCCTGCCGGCACGCCGATTACGATAATTTCGGCTGCTGTTGCCCCCGTTTATTTTGCTGTAGGTCAGCGTCCATCAAGCGTTGATGAAACGACTAATCTGACAAAAGATATTGAAATAATGCCTAATCCAGCCTCAAACCACGTAACTTTATCTTTCAATTCTTCGACACATTTAAACTCTGCAATTGCAATATCCGATGTGTATGGACACGAAGTTCTAAGCATTGACATTCCATCTAACAACATGGAATATCAAACAGTTGAGCTAAACACAGAATCGTTGGCCAATGGAATGTATGCTGTGCGAATTGTTTCTGGTTCAGAGATTAGGATAGGAAGATTTGTCATAGCAAAATAATCAAAACTTACGTTTTTATCTAAGCGCGGACATTTTTCAATGTTTGCGCTTTTCTTTTTACTGCATGCGGTTTTATCGAGGAAATATGATTCCTCAGAATAAATTATTGGTACTTAAATTCTACATTCATCAATCAAAATTGTCAACAGAACAGACATATTATTACAACGTTGCAACCAAAACAGCCGAATATCTTTTGTCTGCGAAATCAGCAACAAAGCACATAGCAGAAGAATCGAGATTATCGTTTTTTTTCATTAGTTGGGTGCAACATTGGAAAACTTTGCTGTGGCTGCATCGAGTATAGAGTCAATATTTTAAATCTCCTACTACTGAAAAAATTTGTCTTTAACGCCGCAGTAAATATTGACCAATCCGTCTATATAGTCAGTTATTCCGTCGCCATTGAAGTCGCGCCGGTTAAAATAGGACTGTCACCTTTCCATGTGAATACGTTTCGCGGTCGCTCGGGGATCTGTTGACCCATGTCTCCATAACGCGTGTTCTGTTGGATACTGCCATTGCGTCTTTGTCGTGCCAGAAATGAAACAGATACGACAAGCCGAAGCGGGATAGCGCTATTTTGTTCGCCGAGCGGCGCCACCACCACACATTCTTTGAGCGACAACGCGACCTGCTGCACCGCATCTACGGCTTCAGATACTAGCAGTGTGATAAATGGGAGCAGTGCTTTCATTTGGAAGATTGTCAGAATCGGGATTTTTTGGATTTTTTGATTAGCTTGATTTTTTGTTTGATTTGTTTATTACATCTTTTGCTTGTATGTTATTACGTAATTGTCTTCGTTGTTTCTATTGCTTATTGTTTTGTTGTCAAATAGGATTTATTTGATTAATTTAATTTTCAGGATTAATAAGTAGCGTAATTATTTTGAAGGTCATATTCCCATATCATACATTTAGATCTGCACGCACTTTGACAAAAGATAAGCGGGGCGATAGAAGAAACAATTCTTCCAACGCCCCGCTTCTTATTAATGAACTATTTAACAGATGTTTTTATCTCGATATCACTACCTGACGCTCTGCCGTAAATAAGCCCGATCGAAGACGCACTGTATATGACCCAGAAGCCAAGTCTGCTACTTGCACTTTTACATTGTACTCGCCTGCTTCCATTGACCCCAAATCAATATGCTTTACCGCTGTTCCAGTTGCCGAAAATATAGTCAATTCCGTTCCAGCCTGCATGCCTAAACTCATGCGAACATCCATCTCATCCGTAATTATTGGATTCGGTCCTATTGACGCCAATGAATATGACTTGCCGCTGCCCACAATCTTACGGAAACTATAGCCGCATGTCGGATCTAAGATTATCTCGGTGCCGGTTGGATTCAACACCGCGCACGCATTGCCCATAATCTGGGTTTCCAAACTAAACACTATTTTATCTACTGCGACTGAGCCCGTTGTTTGAGGAAGCATTACCCGGAAATCTACGCTTGCCATCTCTCCATCGGCATCTATTACTCCCGCTGATGTAACAAAAAATTCTACAAATCCATCGGATGCCGTTATATTGCTTACTGTATAGCCGTTCTTGCCGGTTACGCTATTATATGAAAGCATCGTTTTATCATAGATTAACTTAACTCGAGCGCTTGTCGCTCCAGCTAACGCTATTGAATTGCCTGCTTTTAACTGCACATGTGCCGTTAATATGCTCCCTATGGATACATGCGAAGGATTGTTGTCCTTCTCTGTAGTCAATGTCAAATTTGTTTCTCTTGTATATGATTCTGCTACGCCTATCAATACTACTGATGTGTCGCGAGCCGAATTAACAAATGTCAAATGAGCTGTATGAGTGCCGGCAGCGCTTGGCTTATACTCTACAACCACATTCTGCTTATCTCCAGGCTTTAATGTAATTGGCAACGCTGTGCGCAACGGCGACACTAATGTAAATTGAGGATCATCGAATGTCAAAGCATTCAAATCAAGATCTACATTGCCTAAATTCTGTATTGTTGCAGTTATCTGACCTGTTGTTCCTATACATATTGGACCGACATTGCCGCCCGTTGAAACCATATCGCGAATTGGAACAAAAGGATCATTGCCGGTGCCAGACCAAACTGAAGTGGCTTCTGTCTCGGCATCGCTCTTTGTCGTCATCGGCTCGCTTACCGGAGCTACTTGCTGAGCTAGAAAATCTGCATCAAATGCCAGTGTTTTACCAGGCTGCATTACTAACTTGCCGCCAGGCATCATTGAAGCCGCATCAAAGCGGAAACCTTTCGATCCATAAGCGCCTGTGCCAACTTTGCCGGCTGCACCTGCTGTTTGAGGGACAAAATCTGTAATTGTTACTGAATCCTCCCATTGATATGATTCGCAGGTTATCTCGAACTGACGCGTATTTGAAGGTGCGGTCTTCACCAGCGTTGTGCCGAAATCTACGTCCTTTGTCGCTATCTTCGGTACTATACCTATGCCTCGCAATTCTGATACCGGCTTGATCTTTGGATCGTCTGTTTCAAATATTATATCTAAAGCATGTGGTCCTACAACATCAGGATCGAACGTTACGGTAAAGTCCTTCTTCTCTAGCGGCTGGAATGTCTTATTAGCAAAATCGCTTACAGCATATCCAAACACCGAGCTGGCAGGGCTGGACGCTTTTATTATTGTTATAGGTGCAGTTCCTAAGTTCTCAAGAGTTATTGTTGCCGTATATGGAGCATTCGGTGTGCGGCGCGATTTAATTCGCTTGCGAAGCCAGTCATAATTTGTTACTGTTAATTGCGGCTGCACCGCTTTGCCCTTCAATTCTCCAACATTATCTTTATACGTCCCATTGTTCTTGGAGTCGTTGGCAAAAATAATCTTATCGGTGAATGTATTGACTGCATCCGGCTTAAATAATACATCTAATCCTACAACCTCGCCCGGTTTCATTACGTATGGCTTCTGTGCTGTTGCCGCTTGCAAGCCGGCTGGCCAGCTTGTTGTCATCGGTTGAAATACCGAAGAATTTGTCGGTCCCGTCCAGCCAGATATTGCCAAATCTACTTTTCCTGTATTGCGAACAAATATCTTGTCTTGCTTTGTTGTCCCTAATATGATTGTTTGGTAATCTATGTCTGAAACTTCTATTATAGGCTCGACTACTTCTGCATATACAGCCACTAAATTCTTAAATAAACAGTCATTGCCAACACCGATCGAATCCTTATATTGTCCTTCGTTTATGTTGCTGAATGATACGTCTATTACGCGGCTCTCTTTTGGAGCTAACGTTATTGGCAATGTTATGCCCACAAGCGTAAATCCCTGCCCGCCATCTTTTAATTGAAACTTTGTTATCGTGACTTCTTTGGTGCCTGTGTTGGTCAAAGTTACTTTCTTTGTTGCTACAACTCCCGATTTTAACAAGCCAAAATCTATCGGAGTCGGCGTTAATGTTACGCTGTATGCGCTGTATGTTACAACTAACTTGGTTTCATTGCCAGCACGATCTACAAAATATAATGTGGCTTGCGCATCCTGCATCGGATCATCAACAGTAAGCTTCCAATCGGTTTTAATAGTTTGACCAGATACAAATGTGTTGTTCTTATCATAGCTAAAAGTATAGTTAAAACTTGAGTCCGGATCCATGTATATCAATGCCAAATTCGAGCGAACGTCAGGATCGCGAGGCAAATCCTCGGCTGTTGCTCCGTCTACCGTGCCGTCGCATTTCTGATCCCACTTCAGCTCGGGAGGAACCGTATCCTTTTTCGTCAAATCGCCAAGTGCAACGCTCGTAGGAAAGCCATAAGAGTCATAAGATGAAAATCCGTAAGCATATGCAGCAAACGGCTGCTTCGCGCGTATGCGATATACTCCGTCGCCCGGCAAGTCCAATCGCTTGCAGGCGTAATTCTTGCCACGTACAGGTATGACAAATGGCTGGCCAACATCAGTGCCAAAAATTGTCTTAACTGGCTGCCACTTAAACTTGCCATCTACTACTTTTGCAAATTCAACGTCATCCGGCAAAGTACCATAATCTGTCATTTGATACACCAAATTAACATAATGCTCGGTAAATGGAAGCGACCCTCCTTTTGCTCCGGGAGTGCAGAATACTATTTCGGTCTGATATTGCTCTAAGGGTGTAAGAACAAGTTGAAAAGGATCGCTTGGCACGTTGTCATCGGCTTGCCCCGGATTGTAGAGAACGACGTAAATGGGTTTGTCTCCTGAAATTACAACAGGGCGCGGCGGTCCGTCGTAAGATCTTGATTCAATAAACCCGCTGTTGAAAAAACGAGTATTCCGATTAACCACGCGCCATTGCTTTCCATCACGATAAAGCGTTGTGTTTTTATCTCTTACAAACACTCGAATTACAGGATTGTTTGCACGTTTGGCAATAGGAGTTACGTGATATTCCGTTCCCCATGTTTTTATTGGAAGCTCCATCTCGGATGTAAAATCGCACCAAGGCACTCCTGCAGGCACATTTGCGCATTGATTGCCCGAAACAACGGCCACCGGCTTTGATGCTTTGATATAGCTGCCGGAAACATCTTCAAGATCATTGAGGTTAGTGATGCATATAACATCGCCTTTCTTCATTTTCCACCTTGCAGTTTGACCTGCTTTTAGGCCGCCAGTTGTTTGAGAAGATGACGTCCCGGCCATCTCAAAGCTTACGTCAGTATCATCGTAAGCTGCTGAGATTGTGGTTTCTGCTGGAAGATTATAGCCGGCTCCAACTGCAGTATATTGCGGCCACGCAGCAACGATATATTCCTCCCCAAGTCCCGATACAGGCACGGCAAGGAAACCGTCGGAGGTATATTGAAACCGCGTTACGCCATAAGCTATTATCGGAGCTTTTGACTTAATATGAATTGCTTTACCTGCCAATATGCGCTCCGGGGGCGCTTTTGCAGTTGGCGTTTTAGAAAATGGCTGTCCGACTGCCGGCGGAATTTTGAACTCGACAACATCGTTGGCTGGTACCACTTTTACCAAGGTAAAGCCCTCGGACTCGACATCTAAGCGCACCTCCTGACGCACTCCTGATGCAATAAATACACGCAAAGAATTATCGCCGCCAAAAACTTCCTCGTAGCACGGCGGAAATGAAAAGTAAAATTCTGTGCCAGCATTTGTTGATCCTAATAATCCCGGTAATTTATCGGGAGTAAGTTTTTGTTTCTGCGCCAACCCTTTTATTGGCAGAACAAGACCAAACGCTGCAATCAGCGCTAGCATATAAGCAAATCGTTTCATAAACGATCTCCAAGTTAATGAAAGAATAGAATTAGTAAATGTTGAGTTCATAGTTGCAAAATAACAGTACAAAACAAATACAGTATATGGCATATCAGTTAATAAAATCACTAGAAAATTTCTCAGCTCGGATTGTCTAAGCAAGTAATTGATACTATCATAACTACTAAAAAGTATTTTTAATTTCTGAGAACAATAATTCTTCAGTTGTTTGCTGCATCTTATACTTTTCATAAAAGGGATCTTCCATGAAAATTCATCATATTTCATCTAAAAATGCGATTGTTTTATGATTGTGCTGATATAATAAACCTGTATCTTCAAAAAAGTAACAATTTCTTTGACTACAAGAACAACTTTTTTCAAAACGCCCATAAAACTTGCATATAGCTTTCCTTGTTTTTTGATTTTCAAACACTCCATTTTCATTATTTAGGGTGTGACTGCTTAGAAAAGAACGGCTTTTTCAAACTGAAATATATGAGTGGAAAATGCAATACTGATCATTTTTAAGAGAAAAATTCCTAAAAATGGATGCTTTTAAGTACTTAAAACGATATAATACATGGCGGCTGAAACATAATCCACCTTATTATGCGGCGTTATTCAAAGCTCTCAATCTCTCCACAAGCGGCGGATGAGAATAGTGGACAAATGCATACGCAGGATGCGGTTGGAGATTGCTAAGATTATTTACCGAGAGTTTTTTAAGGGCGTTTTGCAGTGCAATGCCGTTGTATGTATCTTTTGCAAAAGCATCAGCTTCAAATTCATGCTTTCGCGAGAATATATTGGATATAATGCCGAGAAATTGCGAGAGCGGCGAATATAACATGCCGAAAACAAGAATATCCAAGTGAAAACTTTCTTTTGATGCGCCCAAAGCTTTCGACAATTCGGGGTTGCCAAGAAAGAGTGATAGAATAAAAAGCATAACCCCGATTTGGACAATCCCTTGTATAGTTCCGAATAAGGTATGTTTTTTTTTATAATGACCTACTTCGTGGGCTAGCACTGCTATAAGTTCATCTACGGTATTATTCTCAATCAGCGTGTCGTAGAGCACAATCGTCTTTTTTGCTCCTAATCCACTGAAATAAGCGTTTGCTTTCGACGATCGTTTAGAGCCGTCAATAACAAATAAATTGTTGAGCTTGAAATTCACTTTCTTGCAATACGATTCAATGGCATTCTTGAGCTCGCCCTCGGGCAAAGGCGTCAATTTGTTGAATATCGGAACAATAAGCGTTGTATAGAAAGTTGTGGTAAATATCATAAAAAATGACATGACAGCCCAAACAAGCAGCCAAAAATACGAACCTGTATTTTGATAAATCCAAACGATAAGCGACAGCAGCCCGCCGCCTATAAAAGCTGCAAGAATATAACCTTTGAGCTTATCGAGCAGAAATGTTTTCACCGTAGTTTTATTAAATCCATATTTCTCTTCAATCACAAATATCTGATATAAAGAAAAGGGGATGCCGAGCAAGTCGGAAGCAAAGCCTAGAATTCCGAAAAACATCAAAGACATGGCTATTGGATTTTGTGTATGAACGCGCACAAATTCATCAACCCATGCAAAGCCGTTTAACGTTAGCATAAGCAGCATTACTGCAAAACTTACAAATCCTGAAAACTTTGAAAAGTTATGATTAGCCCTATAATATTCCTGAGATTTTCTATACTTATCGGGATCATAAATTCCTTCGGCTTCTTTTGGAATTTCAGCCGTAAGATTTTTTAAGTTCAGATAATCCAGTATGTTATCAAAAATAAATTCAATAATTAATATTGTAATAATGACAATTAAAAGCGTATTCATTGTGCAATAATTCTCCAAGAATGAGTTCGTAAAACATTCATGCAAATTTCTCTAACAGATGCTGGCTATTTAACATTATCAGAAAGTTTATTCTTCGTCTCCGATACGAAGTTTTTCAAGAACTGAATAATCTTCTAGCGTTGTCATATCGCCTGCAACAGATCCTGTCGCAACAATTTCGCGAAGCAGTCGGCGCATTATCTTACCGCTTCGCGTTTTGGGCAATTGCTCGCAAAACCTAATCTCATCCGGTTTGGCAATATGGCCAATTTCTTTCGCCACATGATTTTTCAGCGTCTTACGAAGTTCCGATAGCGAATCTTGCTCCGCATCTAATTTTAGAGTAACAAACGCCACAAGTGCATTGCCTTTTATTTCATCAGGCCGCGTAATTACTGCTGCTTCGGCAACTAAAGGATAAGACACCAAAGCGCTTTCTACTTCTGCTGTGCCTAAGCGATGCCCGCTGACGTTCACTACGTCGTCAACACGTCCTATTATCCAAAAATAACCATCGTCATCTCGCCTTGCACCGTCGCCTGTAAAATACCATCCGCCGTTTCCATGTTCGTCAAGAGGAAATTCACTCCAATATGTGGCTTTATAGCGTTCATCATTGCCAAAGACCGTGCGAATCATGGCAGGCCAAGGATGCTTCAACACAAGGAATCCGCCCTCATTCGGCTCACAGCTCGCTCCGTCGCGCCGCACTACATCAGCGATAATGCCGGGCAGAGGAAGCGTGCCGCTTCCAGGTTTTGCGGGAGTTGCCCCGGGAATTGGGGCTATCATGATTGCCCCGGTTTCGGTTTGCCACCAAGTGTCTACTATCGGACAAATTCCCTTGCCGACAACCGCATGATACCACATCCAAGCGGCAGGATTTATCGGTTCGCCTACCGAACCTAACAGCCGAAGCGATGATATATCATGCTTCAATATGTAAGAATCGCCCCATTTCATAAAAGAACGAATGGCAGTAGGAGCCGTATACAAAATCGTAACTCTATGACGTTCAATAATATCCCAAAATCTTCCTGGATCGGGATAATTTGGCGCTCCTTCATACATCATTACAGTTGCGCCATTGCTCAGCGGGCCGTACACCGTATAGCTATGACCGGTAACCCAGCCAATATCTGCGGTGCAGAAATAAATATCCTCGTCTTTTAAGTCGAAAACAATGCGTGTTGTAAAATTAACCTGAGTAAGGTATCCGCCAGTAGAATGCAATATTCCTTTTGGCTTGCCTGTCGATCCGCTTGTGTAGAGAATAAACAAAGGATGTTCGGCAGGCAGTGGCTCGGCTTTGCAGACAGACGATGCGGACTTCATCAGTTCATGCCACCAAAAATCGCGTCCTGCTGTCATCTGTATGTTCTCGCCGCTTCGTTTTACAACCAAAACCGACGAAATAGAAGGACATTCAGCAACTGCGGCATCTGCGGCATTTTTAAGATTGACAATATCGCCACGACGAAATGCGCCATCTTGTGTAACAAGCAGCTTTGCATGAGAATCACGTATGCGGTCGCGCAGTGAGTCCGATGAAAATCCGCCAAAAACAACATTATGGACTGCACCGATTCGCACGCAGGCAAGCATGGCAATTACCGCTTCCGGCACCATGCCCATATATATTGCAATAGTATCGCCCTTGCGCACACCAAGCATTTTCAGAATATTCGCGGCGCGGCATACTTCGGCATGAAGCTGACCATATGTAAGCGTTCTTTGCTCTCCTGGCTCGCCTTCCCAAATTATAGCCGCTTTGTTTTTTCTCCATGTTGCCAAATGTCTGTCAAGGCAATTTGCAGATGCATTGAGTTTGCCTCCAACAAACCATTGAACGAAAGGATAATTCCATAGCATTGCAACTTTCCATTTTTTCTCCCATTGCAAAGCGTCGGCGCACTGCTCCCAAAAAGCAATTGGATTTTTCTCGGCTTGACTGCGAACCTTTTTTAGCAGCTTTGCCGATGAAATATGCGCTTTTTTTGCAAAAGATTTTGGAGGATTAAATATGCGGCTTTCTTGCAAAACCGATGATATATCATATTGTTTTTTCATATTTCATTTTAATATTTTTTACTGAAGCATAAATATAAATAATTTATTTTATCTGTTTAAGGCATGCGCAAATAATAATGCTGCTTTGCCAAACTTTGATTTCACTTCTTTTTTAATGTTTCTTCTAAATTAAAGCCATGAGAAGCTATCATCGAGCGCAATTGATTGTACGAGCTGTCTGAAACTGGCGCAAGTCCTTCGATACTATATGCCTCGAACCATACCTTTTTCCCTTCTGGAGTAGCTTGGAACTCTAACAGCGCCTCTATTATTTGTTTTTCAATATTTTGCGGAAAATCTTTTCTGAACACAAAAGGATCGTTAGGAATTTTGGTGGTAAAACCAATAATTTTTACAGTAGAAAATATATCGGGATATTGGCGGACAACACGCGCTCTTGCATCGAGAATTTCACCGGTTTTAGAATCCGGGGGTGAATAATATGTTGCGCCTGCGTCCACTTGCCGCTGATAAACCATCATAACAACATTATCGTGCTTCATTGCAAACACTTCTTCGGCAGGTTTAACATGCTTTTCGTTCAGCAATGCTTTTGGTAAAATATAACCTGAAGTGGAGGCAGGATCAACATAGGCAATTTTTTTTCCATTTAATTGAAACAGCGAATCTATGCCGCTGTCGGCACGGGCAATAAATTGACCTTTATATGATGTCTCCCCATCGCGGCGCACAACAAGAAGCTTTGCTTCAACTCCATATTTATCATGCGCCAAGAGATAGCTGAATGTATTCATTGCCGCAAAATCCGCTTTGCCGCTGCCAAATGCCTCCACAACGGCAATATAACTTGCAGGATAAGCCGCAGAAAAATAATATCCTGTTTTTTGGTGAAGAAAATCAATTAATTTTTCGGCACTATTCGTTACTTTATCCGCATCAACTGACGGAGTAAGAACAATTTTAATAGGATTATTTTCGCTGCCTAATTCATTGTTTTTGAACAGCGGCTCAATCGAAAGTTTAATAATAATTATTGCTAGCAGAGGCAGATAAATCTTTGCGTATTTCATCGGGAACTCGTTAATTCTTTTGCATTTCGCACAAAATTACATTATTTTTGACATCTTATTTTGCTATGTTGTTGCTAAAAGAAGTAGAAATTTAATCAAATATATAACCTCTTTTTTGATTTTTTTAAGAATTGCATGAATATTCATGAATATCAAGCTAAAGAACTTTTAAAAAATTTAGGAGTTCCTATTCTTCACGGAAAGCCGATTATGACCCCCGATGATGCCGGGCGCATTGCCTATCACGATTTTGTTATGAAAGGCATTTCAACCATCGTTTTAAAATGTCAAATTCACGCCGGAGGCCGCGGCAAAGGCGTCGTCGTTGATGCGGTGTCACATGAGCCGGTTATTTGCTATGGCAAACCTGTACGCGGCGTAACGATTATAAACGAAGGAAATATTGCCGATAAAGCGTTTAATTATGCTTTGGCAACATTTGGCAACACTCTCGTAACCGTGCAAACAGGCGAGCATGGAAAGACAGTAAATCGCATGTTCATCGAGCAGGGATGCGACATAGCCAAAGAATATTATCTCAGTATTCTGCTCGACCGCCAAACAGGTAAAAACCTTATCATGGTGTCAACAGAAGGCGGAATGGACATAGAGACCGTGGCTGAACATACGCCTGAAAAAATTCTGAAACAGCATATTGACCCATCAGTTGGATTTCAACAATATCAAGCGCGCTCTTTAGCATTTGGCTTGGGATTACAAGGCAAAGCATTCAAAAATTTCTGCTCATTCCTTGAAACTATAGTTGCAGCTTATGACAAACTCGACAGCAGCTTGATCGAAATTAATCCTTTGGTGCTTACTAAACAAGATGAGTTTATTGCTCTCGATGCAAAAATCACCCTTGATGACAATGCTCTCTACCGTCACTCGCATTACGCTCAGCTGCGCGATACAGCCGAAGAAGATCCACTCGAAGTAGAAGCATCGAAATTCAATCTGAATTATATTAAACTCGACGGCAATGTTGGCTGCATGGTCAATGGCGCTGGTTTAGCAATGGCAACAATGGATATAATCCAATTAGCAGGCGGCAGTCCCGCCAATTTTCTTGATGTGGGCGGCGGCGCCAATGTTGAGCGCATATCCAACGCTTTTCGCATTATGATGAGCGACAAGAATGTAAAAGCTGTTCTAGTCAATATATTTGGCGGCATCGTACGTTGCGACCGCGTGGCAAACGGCATTTTGCAGGCATTAAAACAAGTATCGGTGCATGTGCCTGTAATAGTTCGGCTTGAAGGCACAAACGCCATCGAGGCGCAAGATATTCTTCGCAATTCCGGACTTCATTTTCTTGTAGCCGGCACTCTAGAAGAAGCCGCCTCGAAAGTAACCGAAGCATTGGCTGCATAATCATTTTTTTTGAGCGCTGATAAGGGCGCAACTCGCGCCCTTTTTTATTTGTTTTTATTTACAAAAAATGAATGTATTTTCCTCGTTTATTGATATAATCCTTCATTTAGACAAACACTTGGCAGATGTGTCTGCTCAGTATGGCCCCCTTCTCTACTTTATTTTATTTTTTATCGTTTTTGCAGAAACCGGCTTAGTAATCACACCTTTTTTGCCCGGAGATTCTCTTTTGTTTGCCGCGGGCAGTTTATGCGCTCTTGGCTCGCTCGATATTAGTTTAATGATTATTCTGTTGCTTGTGGCTGCGATTGCAGGCGACGCTTTGAATTATACAATCGGCGCAAAATTGGGAACTGCATTGTTTACCAAACAATCACGCTTTCTCAAGCCGGAATATCTCAAAAAAACTCATGAATTTTATGAAAAATATGGCGCTAAAACAATTGTAATAGCCAGATTTGTTCCAATAGTTCGAACTTTTGCCCCTTTTGTGGCTGGCATGGGAAATATGACTTACCGCATTTTTTTTATGTACAATGCCATCGGTGCTGTTATATGGGTTCTGTCTCTTTCTCTTACAGGTTTCTTTTTCGGTCAAATACCTTTTATAAAAAACAATTTTTCTTTCGTTATTTTTGCTATTATCGGCTTGTCGCTGCTGCCCCCGGCAATAGAAATAATTTCCGCGCGATGCAAACAACATGACGCTCATTAACAATAAAAAATAAAATTGCCATGAGTTCTGCCGAAGAATACAAACGCTTGGCTGCAATTGAAGCGGTTGATGCCATCGAATCCGGAATGATGCTTGGTCTTGGCACCGGAAGCACTGCCAATTATGCTATTGAAGAAATAGGCAGGCGCATTGCAGACGGACGATTATCTAATCTGCATGGAATACCAAGTTCGGTCAGAACAGAATCTTTGGCAAGAACTTATAATATTCCGCTTATGACATTCGATGATTGTCAATCGTTAGACATATCAATTGACGGCGCAGATGAGATTGATGCCAAACTACGGCTGATAAAGGGAGGCGGAGGCGCATTGCTGCGCGAGAAGGTCATTGCCCAAGCCACAAAGCGATTTATTGTGATAGCCGACGAATCAAAACTTTCGTCCGTATTAGGCGAGAAATGGGCGCTGCCGGTAGAAGTTGTTCCTTTTGCATGGAGAACAGAGGCAAAGTATGTCGAATCTATTGGAGCGTTTGCTCAGCTTCGCATAGATTCCGACAGAAAGCCGTTGATGACCGATCAACATAATTATCTTCTCGATTGTAATTTCGGTCTTATTGAAAATCCCGAATCAATCGCTTTCTTGCTTTCGTCACGCGCCGGCATTGTTGAGCATGGCTTGTTTATCGGCTTGGCAACAGAAGCCATTATTGCTGGAGCTTCCGGAATTCGTCATATTAGCGCGTACAAAGTGTGATAAATCCCTTTTTAATCAGCTTTCTGCTGTTCGTGCAGGAATTGCATAACAGCAATGAAATCACTCGGCAAATCCTGCTCAAAAAATAATTCTCTATTATTGACTGGATGCCTAAATCCTAGCGTTCTTGCATGAAGAGCTTGTCGCGGCATCAATTCAAGACAGCGCAAAGCAACTGATTTTTCTCTTGAGGAATGAATTCCTGAATAAGCAATAACATTGCCGCCATAGAGTTCATCTCCCAGCAAAGGATGACCTTTCCATGAAGAATGGACGCGAATTTGATGCGTGCGTCCGGTTTCCAATCTGTATTTCACAAACGTAAAACTTGAAAATCTTTCCATAACTTCATAATGAGTAACCGCATATTTTCCGCCTCGTTCGGTTGCGACAAACATTTTTCGGTTGCGCGGCGATCGCGCAAGATTGACGGTAATTGTGCCTTCGTTACTCTTTATTCGCCCCCATGCAAGCGCGTAATATTCTCGTTGTGCGGAATGCAAGCGAAATTGCACAGCAAGCGAAGCGTGAATTTCAGGCGATTTGGCTATAACTAACAGTCCGGATGTATTCTTATCCAAGCGATGCACAATTCCGGGGCGAACCAAATCAGAGTGAAGTGAAAAATCATCGTCCGAATCGCTCTCTTCTTCGTCGTCAGAATCTGCAATTCGAATTGGCTCTCTTTTTCCTAAATAATAAAGCAAAGCATTAACAAGAGTACCGTAGCGATTGCCAAAGCCCGGATGCGTTACCATGCCCGCGGGCTTATTGATTACTAAAAGATATTCGTCTTCATATACTATGTCAAGAGGAATATTTTCTGGTATAAGTTCGAGCGGCGGAGGTTTGAGGAATGTACATATTATCCTATCGCCCGGCTGAACTTTTCGCGAAGATTTGGGAGCAATGCCGTTTAATGTAACATTGCCGGCATTGATTGCTTCCTGCGCTTTGGTGCGCGTAGCTCCAGCTATCGTATCCGCCAAAAACACGTCTATTCTTTCGGGACGCTGCCCGGAAGGAATAACTAATTCAAAACGCTTTTCAATATATTCAGGATAATTTTTGTCAATCACAACGGCGCAATAATAGATAACAACAATTGATTGTTTTAACAAATATAAATCGGTTCTTTCTGTTTCTCAACTATTTGCATGAGAATCACTGCTTTAACTGACGATAAAAGACGCAGAGACGATTTAAATAGAGCTTGCACATGCATTATGTGTGAATGAGACGAAATTTAACGAACAAATTGCGAAGCGGACATTTTTCGATCATCTGGCAAAAACTTCTTCCTATTTTTGAAGAAAACAACTATATTTCTATGAGTATTCAACTTACTTTTGCAGTGCCTTCCGGCAATTTATATGCTCCGTTGACTTCTTGTGCAGGCACAAATAGAATCATTGTTGCATCCAACGAAAAGGAATGCGCCTCTTTGCTAATGAATCATCGTGTTGATGCCGCGTTGATTTCTCCTTTGCATTACGGACTTTCTACTCCACAAGCAGATTATCGCATAATTCCGACAACCGGTATTTTTTTTGAAGGATTTGCCAATTATGCTTCGATTTGGTTCGCTCAAGGAATGGCAAATTTGCAAAATTATACTACAACTGCGCCTAATGACTTCATCGTTACCGCCGGTCGAATCTTGTTGGCAGAGAGATATGGCCTGCACCCTAAATTTATTGCTTCAGAATCTGTCAATTTTAAGGATGATTTTCTTCGTATTGGATGCGCCATTAGCTACCGCATAGATTTAGCCGAAGAACCTTCTCTTGACATAGCTGAAGATTGGCTCGACTCTTTCGAAATTCCATTGCCGGCTGCTATATGGGCTTGCCGACAAGACGATGATATTCCTGTAGATTTGCCGGAAATTATACGAGGGCTTGCAGGCAATAATTTCGAGCAGAAAATATTAGTTTCAGAACATTTTTGCGACAATCCCGAACATCATCACGATAGCGACAGACAAGGAATTATTCATAGGCATTGGAATACATACGCTGTTGAGTCGCTCGAATCTACTCTCGATTTATTATATTATCATCAGTTTTTGCCGGTTATTGCCGAAGCCAAATTCTGGAAAGAATAATCCAAATAAACATTTTTATCATTTGTATAGCATAAATGCAAAGCAGTTAATTCAAAAAAGAGCATGATGACAACAGAACAAGCCGCCCAGGCCCAATTAGACGCATATAATGCTCGAGATATTGAAGGATTTCTCGCTGTTTATACTGACGACATACAATTATTTACCCTTGGCTGTGAAACGCCGTTTTGCTCCGGCAAAGAGCAAATGCGCGAGCGTTATGTAGAAATGTTTGCGCGGTGCGAGCATCTGCACTGCCGCTTAGCATCTCGAATCGTTTGCGGCGCAATAGCAATAGACGAAGAAAAAGTTGCAGGACTTGCCGATAAAGAAGTTCATGCAGTTGCCATCTATGAAGTGGCCGAAGGATTAATACGACGCACTTGGTTTGTACGCTGAAGACCAATCTATAATTTTGAAACGAGGATAAATCATGAAGAAATTCATAGCTCCAACAATGAAAGACGCTCTTGAACAGATGAAGAAAGAGCTTGGGGAAGATGCTGTAATACTTTCCACTCGAACAATTCCTTTGGGCAGTCCGGGAGCAGAAATTGTAGAAGTGATAGCATCGAACGATGCCGAAGAAGCGCCAGACAATAGTTTATTCGGAGCAAATACGGGGACTGAAGCTGACGCTATTGCTAGTGCATCGGCGATTGTTGGAATGCGAAATGAACTGATTGAGTTGCGTCGTACTTTTAATGATGCATTTGATGCAGTGCGTTATCGCTACGCTGCAACACTCAGCCCGCGGCATAGTAATCTTTACAAACAACTGCGACGCAATGATATGCCTGACGATGATGCTTTGCGAATAACAGGACGCGCCTCAGCTGCGGCAGGCGGTTTCTCTTCCGAAAAGGAATTGTTCGACGCCGCTCGGTCGGTCATTGCCTCTGACACAAAGATTCATCCTCCATTGCAGCCTTCAGGACGCTCTTTGATAGTTGCATTTACCGGAACAACGGGCAGCGGAAAAACAACGGTCATTGCGAAGCTTGCCGCCGTATGCAAACTTGTTTTTAAAACTGATGTTTTGATAGTTTCGGCCGATACATACAAAGTAGGCGGAGCAGAACAATTGCAAACCTTTGCAGCAATAGCAGGCATACCCTTTCGTTCTGCATATTCAGCGCAGGAGCTTCGCCAAATTATGAAACAGCCGCAGCCGCATGGTATAGTATTGATTGACACGGTAGGTCGTTCGCAACGCAATTCTGCGCATCTCAATGAAACGGCGGCAATGCTGGAAGCAGCCGAGCCAGATACTGTGTACTTAGTGCAATCGGCTGTTGTGTCGGAGCAAATATTAACGGATGTTTTGCATCGTTACAAGCAAGCCATCAACCCTTCAGCAATGATTTTAACAAAAACAGACGAAGCGTCAGCTCTCGGTCAAGTTTATGCTTCCTTGCGTCGTGTTCCCATGCCATTAGCTTATTTCTCCACCGGACAAAATATTCCAGATGATCTGGAACCGGCAACCGCCGATGGTTTTGCGAGATTGCTATTGACGTAAAATTCCTGCTTCTATATTTACTTTTTTTAAGCGTCAATACACAGCAGCAGACTGCATATTTGCCGTTTTTTATGATGCAGAGCAAATCTCATAAGTTCTATATTTTTATGATATATCTTGACAATAGCGCAACAACAAAAGTTAGCGAAGAAGTGCTTGAAGTAATGCTACCTTGGCTTGCCGAAAACTATGGCAATCCTTCATCTATTTATTCGTTAGGTCGCCGCGCTCGCGTTGCAATTGAAAATGCTCGCGAAGAAATAGCAGCATCTATCGGAGCGCATCCTGCCGAACTTATTTTCACAAGCGGCGGCACCGAGTCGGATAATACTGTGCTAAAATCTGTTCTTGAAGAATCTAATCTTGCTGACACCCTTGTTGTTGGCGCTATCGAGCATCACGCAATACTTAATCCGGCCGAAACTCTTAAAAGCCGCGGAATCAAATCGCATATATTGCCCGTTGATAATGAAGGGCGAGTCCCTCTCGAAAATATAAATCCATTCAATTTGCAGCGCACGTTAATTTCAATAATGCACGCAAACAATGAAACAGGAGTTATTCAGCCTATAGCAGAAATCAGACAAGCAACACCCGACGCATTGCTGCACACTGATGCAGTGCAAAGCTTTGGTAAAATACTAGTAAATGTTAAGGAGCTTGGCGTTGATTTTGCCAGCTTTTCGGCTCATAAAATCCATGGTCCGAAAGGAATAGGAGCGCTTTACATTCGCAAGGGCATTGACTTCAAATCTCATCAGCAGGGCGGAGGACAAGAGCGTAATCGGCGAGCAGGAACTGAACCTGTCGCTCTCATAATCGGCTTTCAGACAGCAGTTCGCAAAGCAATGGCAGAAATGAATTTTCGCACTCAGCATACGACCGCAATCATTGAAAAAATTAGAATTTTAGCAGCAGAAAAAATTTCTCAAATTAGAATTAATACTCCTCTTGAAAATGTTTTGCCAACTATTCTGAATATTTCTTTTACCGACGCACACCGTCTGGACGGCGAGGCAATACTTCAATCGCTTGACATTCAAGGAGTTTTTGCGTCTAATGGATCTGCGTGCGTTTCTGGAAGCACACAAGCGTCGCATGTTCTGTTAGCAATGGGATTGCCGGCAGCGGAAGCTAAAGCTGCAGTTCGCTTTTCTGTTTCGAAATACACTACTATGCAAGAAGCAGAAAAAGCTATTGAAATACTTGCTGATATAATAGAGGGAATGCGCGAATAATTTACAACATAATTAAACGACAATCAATTTCAAACTGCCGTCAAAATCATATTTCTGAACCAACCAATAACAATTCATTATCGATCAATCGCGCAGCGCCTAATCGCGCTGCGATCAAGAAAACAATCGGGCAATTATCATCAAAAATTTCTGGTTCGTCAAGATTTTCTGCGTTTGCGGCACAAGCATAGTCAATCATAAGCTCTTCTACTGTGCGCAGCGTTTCGGTCATGATCATATTGAGTTCTTTGCGGCGCCTTTCACCTTTGCTTGCCTGCAAGACAACCGCTTGCAAAGCACGATATAATACTGCTGCTTTTTTACGCTCTTCAGGCGAAAGATAGACATTGCGCGAGCTCATTGCCAAGCCATCAGATTCGCGTATGGTTGGACTGACACAAATTTTTACGTCAATACTTAAATCTTTGACCATACGGCGTACTACGAGCGTTTGCTGATAATCTTTTTGACCAAAATAGGCAATGTGAGGTCGAGAAGTGCCAAAAAGTTTTGCAACAACAGTAGCCATTCCATCAAAATGACCACGTCGGAAAGCTCCTTCAAATTTATCAGCAATGCCGCTGATTACTATCCGCGATGAAAAATCATCGGGGTACATTTCAGCATGATCAGGCGCGAACAATATATCGCTGCCCGCTAATTCGGCCACATTGCAATCGCGAGCAAAATCACGCGGATAATTTGAGAAATCTTCATTCGCCCCAAACTGTAATTTATTGACAAACAACGTTGTAATAACAACATCAGCTTCTGATCGAGCTTGACTGACGAGCGATGCATGACCTTGGTGCAGAAATCCCATTGTTGGCACTACGGCAATTATTTTGCCCTCTTGACTTCGCTTCTTGGAGAATTCCTGCATTTCAGCAATTGTAGTAATAATCTGCATAGCGTCAATTTATTTTGTTTTGAATTTTACAAACACAACGTTCACAATCGAACATAAGTTGTCAAAATATGAAGCTGCTGAACATTATTGACGGTAAAATTACTTAACTCCGATAAATTTTCTACTTTGACATGGGAATGACAACGCCAAAGAAAGTATTTTTGCGCTGTTTTCATTAGTTGAACATTTAATTTATTTTCTGAATATGGCTTTAATGTCCGAAATTCGCAAACTCCTCCACGATGAAATACACGCACAGCGTCTTAGTGTCAACCAAGCTTTGACAGCCGAACGTCATCCAGTTTCAGTTTTGCTTAATAATGTGCGAAGCGCCTATAATGTTGGTTCAATTTTTCGCACTTGCGATGCAGCGTTTGTCCGCGAAGCACTACTAACCGGCTTTACGCCATTTCCTCCGCGTAAAGATATCGAAAAGACGGCGCTTGGAGCAACCAATACCGTTCCTTGGCAGTATTTTGACCAAACAGATGAGGCAGTAGAGTATATTGAATATTCTAAAACACGACTCATTGCAGTTGAGATAACTGAATCAGCACGACCATATACTGATCTCAAAATTGCAGATTTTCCTTGCTGTCTTGTATTTGGCAATGAGCTGACAGGCATAAGCCCGGAATTATTGAAGCGTTGCCACGACTCAATAGAAATTCCAATGTATGGCGTCAAACATTCGCTTAATGTGGCGGTATCGGTCGGAATTGCCGTGTTTGAAGCAGTGCGCTTATGGAAAGAAAAAAGCAAAGAAAATCTCGCATAAAACAATTTGCGATACTGTAAACAGCCCTGCAATATCAATAACATTGCTTCCTATATGATTTGCATACTTAAATTTTCCGTAATTATAATACTTAGATATTCTCCAACAATAACGGCGCGACAGGCGTCGTCTTGCGATATGTTTAATTTTTCTGCCTTGATTTTCTTATGAAATTAAATATTATCCGAATAATCTCACTCTTGGCGGTTTGCGCTTATGTCATAGGTTGCGGCAGCGGACAGCCGCGTCAGACAGGACTTGAGCTTCAGCGGGAAGTTCGCGATACGAAAGAAAAACCTCAACTACTTCTATCATCTACGCTTCATGTAGATTCTTCCAATGCAGAAAAAGTTGTTTTTGACATTTGGAAAACTGACATATCGCATTATCCTGATACAATCAAGCTTTTTGCTCGTGTTTTTGATTCTCTTGGAAACTTCATTACTAATATGGCGCCTCCTTATCGTGAAGATGCGCGATATTTCACATCTCTCATAGAAAGATTAGGACGTAAAACAGCACCGATTAAACAGTTTAATGTGCGCGAGTTTGGCGATGCCGATTCAATTCCGTATTCCGTAATGCTTGCAGTTGATTACAGCGGCTCAATGACCGGCGTTTTCGATGTTCTAAAAGACGGAACAGAACTATTTATAGGATTAAAACAACCGCAAGACAGAATAGGCATAGCAACTTTCAGCCGTGAATTTCACATGACAGTACCTTTCTCTTCTGATAAAAGTTTTTTACTTTCCACCTATCGGAATAATGCCAATCTTAATTTTGGACATTATTCTGCTCTATACGACGGCATAGCCGGATCAATTGAAAAGTTTACAGACACTCCGCCTGATATAGCTCGAGTATTAGTTGTATTTTCGGATGGCGATGATAATTATTCAAGGACACGTCTCAGAAGCATGATTGATTCAGCCAAGTCGAACAATATCAATATTTTTACCGTTGGATTCGGCTATGCAAACGATTCAATTTTACAAGCCATATCACACTATACAGGCGGGAAATATTATCACGCTTATACGAAAGAAGAGCTAAAGCTTGTATTCTTAGATATTTACAGAAGTTTGCGCAATTTCTATCGCATTACTTACCGTCCGCCGGAATTTATAGGCAAACATTTTATTACAGCTAATATTTCCTTACACGGACGAGATAGCATACGCGCAAAAGGTCTGTACGATACCGGACCATTTTACGAAGGATTAGGCAATGATGCCGACATTGGGGCTAAATTTTCTTATAAAATACTTTTTGACTTCAACAAATCAGATATTCGACCTGAATCAATGCGTATTATTGAGGAGCTTGCCGAAATATTACAGCAACCGATGTATTCAAATTATTGGCTTGAAGTGCAAGGACATACAGATAATGTCGGATCAGAAGATGCTAATATGAAACTGTCACAAGAACGCGCTTCTGCGGTTGTAGAAGCATTGGTTGTCCGCGGTATAGAGCGACGCCGATTGATTCCTCGCGGATTTGGCTTTACTCAGCCGGTAGCACCAAACGATACAGAGGAAAATCGTCAAAAAAACAGGCGAACCCAATTTGTGGTTATAAGAAAATAATGCCAAATTATTTCCTTAAACGTTCTGCAAGATAGTGCAGACGACGCTGTTCATAGTCGGATAGATTGCTCCAGCCATGAGCATTCATTTTATCAAGCAATTCATTCAATTCATCTTGTAATCTGTAATCAATTTCACGAGATGTTATTTTTCCAGTGCGCTGCGGTTGAAATTGATTAAGTCGGCGCGACATGGGGAGAGTAAATATAGCTGTATTAACTGACAGCCATAGAAATAAACAGAAGCTGCCGAAAAGAAGTCCAATCAGCCAGCCGTTTTCAATCAAAAGATCTGGTTTCAAAATTATAGAAATAAGCATACCCGTCATAGCGCCTCCAAGATGTGCGTCATGTCCAATATTATCCGATTGACTCCTAAGGCCGAATATTGAAATAATAGTATAAAGAATGCCAAATATCCACGCTGGAATTGGAATCGGCACAAATATCAATCCTAGCGAAGTATTAGGAGCGAGCATGACAAAAGAAAAAATAACACCGCTAACAGCCCCAGATGCTCCAACAGCACGATAATCATTCTGATATCTATGTAAATAAAGCGATAATAAATTTCCGCCAACCAGCGAGCCAAAATATATTAACAGCAATCCCATTGATCCGAAGGCATTTTCCACTGCATCCCCAAACCAATAGAAACTATACATATTGAATAATAGATGCATCCAGCCGACATGAAGAAAACCTGATGAAATTATCCTTATATATTCTCGTTCATGCAATATGTGATAAATAGAAAATAAATATTTTTCAAAAAAACGATTTTTACTAAAACCAATAAACGAAATAATAGTATTGGTAATAATTATCAAGAACCATATAAAAGATGATATACTTGCGATTTCCAACATACTTAAAATTGAATACAAATTTTATCAATACTTTTTAGATCATACTAAAGCTAAATAAAATTTTAAATTTATGAAATGAGAGATTCCATGATATTCACATAACTTTGATAACGACCTGAATCAATGCGTCCCGATTCAACAGCACGACGAACAGCGCAATCGGGTTCATGAAGATGAGTACAAGAGTTAAATTTACATTTGCGAAAATATCGGTCGAAGTCGTGGAAATAGAATGGTGTTTCTTCGGGTGAAAGGTCCCAAACGGCGAAATCCCTAAGTCCGGGTGTATCTGCAATAATTCCACTATTTTTAAGTTTAAATATTTCTGAAGCAGAGGTAACATGTTTTCCTTTGCCAAATTTTACATTTAACGCATCGGTGCGTTGTGCGTTATGACCAATTAGTCGGTTGGTTATAGTGGATTTTCCTACGCCAGACGGCCCCGATAATACTGAAAATTTATCTCTAAGGATGTTTTCCAAGCAATCCATGCCTTCTCCAGTCATTGCGCTTATTAGTAAAATTGGAATACCTAATTTATCATATACAAGCAAGTTATCTTTAACAATTTCTTTGGGCATAAGCTCAATTTTATTTATACATATTATAGGCGAAAGATCACCTTTTTCTGCCGCAATGAGATACCGATCAATCAAACGACGATTATAGAATGGCTCAGCTGCAGCCATTACAATAAGCAGTTGTTCAGCATTCGCTATTACAATTTGTTCTTGTGATACTTTTCCGATGTCTCGTCTGGAAAGCTTTGTTTTTCGCTTCCCAACAGCAACAATTATTCCTTCGCTATCACTATTTCGAATAAACTGAACTCTATCGCCTACTGCAATTAGAGAACTATTTGTGTGAGGCGACTTAACAATACCGCCAGCGACACAAGTTATAGACGCATCCGAGTTGTCAGGCAATACTGCCCAAGCTCGTGCTGCCGAGCTGATTACAATGCCGTTATGATTATCTGCAACTTCAAAAATATACTCTTTGCGTAATGTTTTCGTTGCATCTCTAAATCCTTCAGTTGATTTTTTTCCCTCAACATCCTCAATTAACTCAAGCCAATTATCAGATATTAAGTGCTTGACATATTTATTTTTCATTTTTTCTTTATCTACAACCTTTTTTTCTCATAATGTCAGATATTTTACACACATAATTAAAGACAAGTGTCAATAATATTGCACAAATTGCAATGCGATTTATTCAGAATTTTGTAAATTACGTCAGTTTTTATTAATTATAGTCACATTATAGTGAAATACCGTTGGATATTCAGAGAGAGTAAAGATGATAAAACCGTACAGAAGACAGCAGAATCATTAAACATACCAGTATGTTTAGCAAGAGTTCTTTCCGCTCGCGGCATAATCGGCAATGCAGAAGCTGGAAAATATCTTTCGCCTTCCATTGATGAAATTCATGACCCGTTTCTTATGGACGGAATGGATGCAGCAGTAGAAAGAATTGAAAAAGCAATAAAAGCCGGTGAAACTGTTTGGGTGCATGGTGATTATGATGTCGATGGTACTGCAAGCACATCTATGATGCTCTTATTCCTGCGTGAAATTGGGGCGCAGGTATTATATTTTATTCCCGATAGGCAAGGTGATGGCTACGGCTTAAGCGCTACAAGTATAAACAAAGCGCGATCATCAGGAGCTACTTTAATCATAACAGTTGATTGCGGCATAACTTCAGTTGATTCTGTTCTGCTTGCAAAATCATACGGAATTGATACAATAGTATGCGATCATCACGAGCCCGGAGAATCACAGCCAGAGGCAGTTGCGATTCTCGATCCGCTCAAACCTGGCTGCAATTATCCTTTCAAAAATCTAGCTGCATGCGGTGTTGCTTATAAGTTAATACAAGCAATTTCAATTAATAGAGGAGAATCAGAAAGAGCATATCGTTATTTAGACTTTGTTGCAGTAGCTTCCGCAGCTGATATAGTTCCTTTAATTGGAGAAAACAGAGTTCTTGTATCAGCTGGTTTAGAACTCCTAAATGCAATTCCAAGACCGGGTTTTAAAGGATTGCTCGACTGCGCCGACATGAATCGCAATCCTATCACAACGAGCAGCATCATTTTTGGACTTGCTCCACGCATTAATGCGGCGGGACGAGTTGGCGATGCTAGACGTGCTGTAGAGATGATGACTCAATCAGATGGCGTGGTCGCATTTGCCATTGCGCAAGAATTGGAAAGCGATAATAGGAAGCGACGCACATTGGACGAAATAACCTTTAATCAAGCATATCTTGAAGCTGAAAAATATCTTTCTGATGACAGTCATCGTTCATTAGTTCTTCATCGTCCTGATTGGCACGCTGGCGTTATAGGAATAGTAGCATCCCGTTTAGTCGAAAAATTTCATGTACCATCAATAATGCTAACAAATGTAGATAACTATGCAAAGGGATCTGCTCGAAGTATAAGAGATTTTGATATTCATAGCGCACTAAAATCCTGCGAACGTATGCTCATTGAATTTGGGGGTCACAAACACGCAGCTGGATTAACTCTTTCAGAAAATAATATTTCTATATTTAGAAACGAATTTGATTTATTAGCAAGAAAATCAATTACCAATGATATGATGATACCTGAATTACTAATTGATACAAAAATTCAGCTGAATGAAATAACTTCTGATTTTATTGATATATTGAAAAAATTTGCACCTTTTGGGCACCACAATCCCAAACCTATATTTTTCTCACAAAATGTAATTAGCGCAAATAACGTTAAAGTAGTCGGTAATAATCACCTTAAATTTCTCGCCAAGCAATCCAATTATACTATTGATGCAATTGGCTTTAATTTGGGTGACAAAATTCAACTCTGTAGAAATGGACGAAATTTTTCTATAGCCTATACATTTGAAGAAAACAAACATAATGGAAATGCTACTCCTCAAATATCTATAAAAGATATTAGAACTGAATAAGCAGCTCATGTTATTATAGATTTATTTATATCTGGATTATTATTTGTATTTTTGCATGTCTTAAAGCAGGAGTGGCGGAATTGGCAGACGCGCTGGACTCAAAATCCAGTGTCCCTTAAAGACGTGTGGGTTCGAGTCCCACCTTCTGCACAACAGAAAGTATTCAATGAATGCTTTCTGTTATTATATAGTGTATACTTTCGTAAATAAAAGTGTTTTGTATTAAACGAATAATTTATTCATCTATTCATTCCGCTGTTCTCTTTTTATATCCTTACTTTTAATATATTCTCTTTTATCATATTCTTTTCTCCCCTTTACAACGGCAATTTCTACTTTTGCAATACCATGAGTTAAATATATTTTTAACGGTATAATGCTCATACCTTTTTGTTCAACTTTTTTCTTTATCTGAATTAATTCGTGCAAGTGAAGCAATAACTTTCTTTTACGTTTAGGAATATGATTTTCTCTGTTACCAAATGAATATTCCTGAATATTTACATTAAACAGAAATAATTCATGACTGTTTTTTGAATCGAAAGAAGCATATCCTTCATCAATGCTACACTTTTTAGATCGTATTGATTTAACCTCAGTACCAGTAAGAATAATACCGGCTTCATATATTTCTAATATATCGTAATTATATCGCGCTTTTTTATTATTAGCAACAAGTATTTTATTGTCATTTATTAAGGCATTTGATAAATGTTTCATTTCACAACATCTCATAAGGCGGATTCAACACTGAAGTGCAACACTTTTGTAATTATCAGTAAATACTTGAATTGGAGTTTTCCATCCAAGTATTTTTCTTGGACGGTTGTCTATGCGTCTCATTGCCTCTGTAAGCTCATCATCTTCTACTGATAAAAGCTCTCGCTTTTTAGGGAAATACTGTCTGATTAGTCCATTAGCATTCTCGTTTGTTCCGCGCTCCCAAGAGTGATATGGATGGCAAAAATATGCTTCGGCTGATAATGATTTCGCTATGGTTTCATGATTGCTAAACTCTTTGCCATTATCAAATGTTAGTGTGCGAACAT
>JBDHXA010000012.1:0-44637 GCA_039810485.1 Chlorobiota bacterium
TTAAACTGATTGATTGCTATATTTCCAGTTCCGGCAAAGGTTAATCCATTGCCATTCAAGCCAATGCTCGTATTCTTGTTCAATGCGCCGCCTAATTGTACTGTATCGCCGGATTTTGACAAGCCATTATTAACCGGAACTAAACTGCCAACGCTTGTCCATGATGGAGAAGCGGCTCCGTTAGATACTAATATTTGACCGGGAGCGCCTATTGTTGTATAATCTAATGTACTGCCATTCGAAAATGCAACCGTTCCGGCATTGCCTACTGTGGATTTTCCTGTACCGCCATTGCTTACATTCAATATGCCCGTTACTTCCGATGAGTTCAAATTCACTGCGCCGCTTATTAAAACGCCTGTTGCAGTATTTTTTACAACTCCGGCATTGGTAAATTTGCCTATCACTATATTTCCAGCATCGCCCGATTGACTTAAACGAAAATCATTAGATCCTAAACTAATAACAGTAGGACCAGTTAGAGCACCGCCAAGCCGAACGTCATTGCTTGTTTTTGTCAAACCATTTAAATAATTATTAGGACTTGGAAGATCAGCCCAAGTTAAAGTGCTGTTATTTCCTCCGGATGCAACGAGCGTTTGATTCGGTCCAGGCTCCGTGGTAGGCAAAGTATATGTAATATTGTTTGATTGCGCACCTGCTTGAAATGCTGTTACTGCTGTTCCTGTTGTGCTTTGATATTGTACTTGTGCGCCATTGCCGGCAATTCCTGATATGAGAATATTACCGCGAACTTCAAGCGTTTGGGCAGGATTCGCAGTTCCAATACCGATTTTGCCTTGTCCCTCAAAAGTTAAATTATAATTGCCTAAAGCTATCCCAGTGGAAGAAGTGAGAGCACCCCCGAGACGTACAGTATTTGCGCCTCGCGTCAAACCGTTTTCGAATATTAAAGGAACTTCAAAATCGCCTCCAACTCCGGGAGTTGCAAGAGTTAATGTACCTGTCCCTTGAGCGGCTTTTACCAATCCGCCAGTAGTTAAAGATGCTATATTTACACCGCCAGAACCAAGCAAGCGCAGACGCTCAATATTATTTGTACGCAAAATGAGATCAGACGCATCCTTAGTTCCCAAAAAATTTATTATTGGATTAGTTCCGGCATTTCCTAATCGTGACCAAGACAACGAATCAAGCGTTTTTGAAAAATTCAAATCTAATGTCATGAATGGAACCCACGCAATTCCATTGTAGTAGTAGAATCCGGCCGACAAATCTGTTTGGAATATCAACAAACCTGTCGCAGGATTGGCTATTGAATTGCGCTCGGCATGTGTCATGCGAGGGATCAACAGACCCTTAGGAGAAGTCAGCAGTTCTTTGCTCACATCAAGAACGGCGGAATTATCCGGATTTCGCGTACCAATACCTACATTTTCCTGCTGCGCCCAAATTGGAATGGATGACAATGTAACAGCAACAGCAAAAATGGAAAATAGATTGGCTATCTTACGCCAAGAAATGAAACCCGAAGCGCTTTCTGATGCGCTGTTTCGGATACAATTCCGAAGAAATCGTAGCGACTTCATTCTCATACCTATATCTTAACTAATGTGGAAGTTCTGACTATCGTTGCACAAATGAATTAGCGCGTTTTGCAATAATTACACTTCTATGCACACCAAAATTACGCCTTCAAAACAGACGAAACAATACGTAGAAATACGTAATTTTATGCTTAAACATGAATTTTTACTCTCTTTTATCAACTTTTTACTCTTTTTATGGCAGGTAAAACGCTGATTTCTGCCCAACGCCTGATTTTTATAGATGTATTTCGCGGTCTCGCAACGCTGTGGATGATAGAGACACATGCTGTCAATGAATTTCTATTTTCTGCTTTCAAGGATAATTCTGCATTTTCATTACTGAACATTTCCAATGGTTTTGTATCTGTTGCTTTCATCTTTTGCGCCGGCGCAGGATTTTGGCTGGCGCTTGAACGGAAGCATGAAGATTACCGTCGCTTTGGCTCAGGATTTCGTTCATATATGCAGCGTTTATTATTTATTCTCTTGCTCGCATTTTTACTCCAAACTCCTAAGTTTTCATTGTCGAGAACACTTGATTCTTCTCATGAGGAGATTCTTCGCTTGCTTTCATGCAATGTTTTGCATTTAATTGTTTACTGTTCGCTCGCCTCGCTTTTGCTTTCAATATCCACAAACAAACTTCGAGCCATAAAGATAATTTGCGTTTTAATTTCAATACTAACTGTGTTTATCACTCCTTTTATGCGGTCTTTCGATCCATTTGCCATAATGCCAATATTTCCGGCCACATTATTTGCAGGATCACCAGTTTCGCTTTTCCCTTTATTCCCTTGGTCTTGCTATTTCTTTGCAGGAGTGGCATCAGCAGCGTTTTTTCGAAGCGCACAGAATAAAACCCGATTTTCTATCGCTTTGTCAATAATATCAACCATTATCATTATTTTAATTTTTTACATAAAAGACGCCTTGCACGTCTATTCGTTCAAAGATCAATGGTGGTCAATTGCTCCTGAACACACTATTTTTCGCATTGCGGGGGCATTGCTGCTATTTTCCATATTGTTTCTTTTAGAAGAAAAACTCAAAGGAAAATTTGGCAATTTATTGACAGCAGCAGGGCAAGAATCGCTCTATATTTACGTTCTGCAGGGAATTATAATTTATAGTGCAGTTGGGAGGTATCATCTCTATGATTTCCTTGGCAATAATCTGACGCCTTGGTCGGTTTCGGCGCTTATTATAGCCATAACATCATTTTGCTTAAGTACTGCAGTTTTTTGGCGTCGAATGAAGAAGATATATCCAGAAACCTCAAAGAAATACGCTCGCATCAGCTTTGTGCTTGTTCTTATTCTGTACATTGTTTTTCCTGCAAAATTTTAATGCTGTTTAATGAATTTGCTTGACCGTTATATACTTCGATCTGTTGTCTCAACTCTGTTTTTCAGTTTGCTTGCTCTATGCATCATTTTTGTTGTTGTAGATCTCATTGAAAACCTCGATCAATTTCTAGATCACAAAGCCAGCACTATTATCATTACCCAATATTATCTCAATTATCTTCCACAAGTATTAAAGCTGCTAATGCCAGTGGCAATGCTTCTTGCTGCTCTTTTTGCAACTGGCCGATTGTCGAATTTAAATGAAATCACAGCGATGAAATCTGGCGGAATGAGCTTGTATCGTCTTATATTGCCGGTATTTATCTTTACCGCAATTCTCAGCGGCGCACAATTGTATTTTAATGGATGGATTGTGCCTAAAGCTAACGTGAAAAAATCCGGAATTGAATATCGATATCTTAATCGCAGCTCTGCGGCAGGCGCTGTTTACAATCTTTATTTTCGCGAATCGCCGTTAAGAAATGTCATTATGCAATATTACGATCCTTCTGCAAAAACCGGCAATCAAGTAGTTATCGAAGAATACAGTTCCGAACAGCATCCTCGCCTTTATAAGCGAATAGATGCACAGCGCATCTCATGGGACTCAACTCATCACATTTGGGATCTCGCTTCCTGTTCAATTCGCATAGTAGAGAGAAGCGGCTCCGTCTTCAAATATTTTGCTCACGACACTATATCGTTAGCTGTAACTCACGATGAAATAGTTGAGTTGCAACGTTCTACAGATCAGATGAATTTTGAGGAATTGCGAAACTATCTAGCGCTTCTGGAAAAGGGCGGCAAAAATATCAGAGCTTCGCTTATTGATTATTATGGTCAATGGGCATTCCCATTTTCTAATATAATTGTAGCGCTTTTTGCCGTTCCATTCGCTTCTGTTCGCAAAAAAAGCGGGCTTGCTGTCGAAATGTCTGCTGCAATGGTTGTCGCGTTTATGTATTTGGTTTTTACGAAAGTTGGTCAAACTCTTGGAATTGAAGCAAACGCAAGCGCTGCATTAGTTGGATGGGCTCCCAATCTCATTTTCTTTTTGCTTGCTTTACTTATTATCTTTCGCACCAAAAAATGACGCTTAATTTCTATTGCAAAAGGGCTGTCTTTTTTTAGTATCTTTGCAACCAGAACAATTTTAACAATTATCAAGAAACTATAATTAACGTATTGAGTTATAGTTTGATAAGGATCATGCTATGAAATGGGCTTCATATCGAAATCTCTTCATATTTTTATCAAAATTTCCCTTTTTCTTTAATGCGACAGAAGCGCAAACCGCTCGATCTGACAGCTCTGATATCCAAAGAACAACGGAAATGCATCGTCGCTGGATGGAAGCGGCGCATCCTACACCTATAATAAAGTCGCGGCGCACTCCATCGCCAAAAGATATTTTCTTAGCTTCTGTTGCCCGCGTTCCATTGCTTGTCCAGACCGGCAAATCTCTTTTTCTTGATGTAAATATGATAGAGCTGGAAACTGACCAATTGCCTGTACAAAACGAATCGTCTATCGCAGTAAATCCAACAAACCCTAAAAATCTTATTGCTTCGGCTGTTGACTACCGCGCACAATCATCAACTTGGGTGTACGTTAGTCAGGACGGAGGCAAATCTTGGAGAAATATAAACCTTGGGAAACCATTTGTAGATTGGACATCAAGCAATGATCCATCGGTGTCATTTGCAGCCGACGGCACCGGCTATCTGATGCATGGCGGCTTTGGCAATCGGAGCGTAGCAAGCCCTGAGAACGGAGTTTTTCTTGCGCGTACAAAAGACGAAGGGAAAACATGGGAGGCGCATATCCCCGTTATTCTCCATAGAGGCACACAAACTCCTGATTCAAATTTTGAAGACAAATATTACGTTCACACAGATAATTCACCACAATCTCCTTACTTCGGAAGAGTTTACACACCGTGGAAAAGAGTTTTGGCGCGTGATTCTTCCACAACAATTGTATCGTCTTTTTCTACTGACAAGGGCAGTACTTGGAGCATTCCTACACGAGTAAGCGAGCGGCTTTCCGGGTCGTCCGAAGACACAACGTTCGGACAAAGCTTTCCGCTCATTCGCACTGGTCCTAACGGTGAAGCATATTGTTTTTGGAATTTTGGCCCTAAGCATGGCATTGGATTTTCTACATCAAACGACGGCGGCTCAACATGGAGCGCGCCTCGAATAATTCAGCAATACTCTCCGCTTGGAGTTGCCAGACAGATTAACGAAGGAGTGCGGCATACTCTAAAAGGAGTAGTGCGTGTAGAATCTTATCCTACCGCTATTTGCGATTTGACCAATGGGCCACGACGCGGCTGGCTTTATTTGGCTTGGGCAGCCGATTCTACTCCAAACATCTACTTTTCAAGATCAACCAATGCAGGCGCCACGTGGAGCGCCCCTAAAATTATCACCGAAACTCAGAAAAACGATCAGTTTTGGCCATGGATAGCACTTGACCCGACTAATGGCGATGTTGCCATAATGTATTTGGACAGCCGAGATTACGATGATAATATAGGAACAAACTGCTATGTGAGTTATTCAAGCGACGGCGGAGATTCGTGGAAGGATTTGCGCGCATCGGACGTCATGAGCGATTTGCGGCGCAATCCGTTTGCAGGCAATAACTTTGCAGGCGATTACAGCGGATGCGACTTCTATAATGGAATTATTTTCCCATCGTGGGTGGATATGCGAAACACTGCCGTTAATATCGCTGATAATGATGCTTATACTTCGGTTATGAATTTGCGCATTCCACGACCGCCCGAGCCATTTCTGGCAAAAACTCTGCCTGCTTCTCCTACAGAAATAGATGTAACGTGGACACCTCCAAAAGAGAGCGCTCTTGGCAAGCCATTGTCAGATAGTGAATTTAAGCATATTCTTTTTCGAGACAACGTTAAAATTGCAGAATTGCCCGGCTCTGTAGCGTCATATCGCGATAAAGGTCTAACGCCATACACGCAATATTTTTATAAAATCCTCGCCGCCACGACCGCCGATACAAGCGCGCCGCGCGAATCTTCTGCATTTGCCGGCGGCTCTCGACTGCCAGGCAAGCCGCTATTGTTAGCTTCGCAGGGAAGCGACGGAAGAACTGTTCGCCTATCATTGCGCATTCCTACTCTTCGCTCTGACAGCATTACGCCTTTTGTCAATCCAAAATCGCTGATAATATATAGGGATAATCAAAAAGTTTCAGAATCGCCTATTTCAGTCGACGACACAGGCAAAATTGTTGTAATAACCGATACTCCTGCCGAACGCGGATGGTATCGCTACGCAGTGTCGATTATTGATGCGTCAAACCCTGCTAATGAAAGTGCTGCAACGCCGCAAATAATTCTTTATACCGGAAATGTCGCATCTGTTTTCACCGAAAATTTCGAAGCGAGTGCGAAACATTATCTTACTACCGATCAATGGAATATAACATCAAAATTTGGACACTCCTCCGCAAACTCATTAACCAATTCTCGCAATAACAGTTATAATAGCAACGCTCGAGACACCTTTACAATTTATCCGGCATTAACATCAATGCTTCGTGAATTAACTTTCTTCCACGCTGCAATTGTCCATCCTTCCGATACCTGCTTTTTGGAGCGATCTATCGACTTCGGAGCTACTTGGACTCGTCTCGGCGCATATAACAGCACCGGTTATGCTCCATGGGAAGCGGGCGAGCTAAATGCAGCCGATTGGCGCGAAGAAAAGATTGTGCTGCCGATCGCCGACACTACAATCATTCGTTTTCGGTTCAGCTCAAATTTTCGGCTTAACAGCATCGGATGGTTCATTGACGATATTTCTATTGGAGCACCGACCGGAGTAGGACAATCAACAAGTCATGAAAGTATTGCGATTTATCCCAATCCTGCTCAAAACTACTTAGTAGTTCGTCTTGAATACGACAGAGAATTTACTGTCGAAATTACTGATATGACAGGGCGTATTATCGAATTAGATCGAAACTCAATGAGATATGCAGACAGCCATTTGACGTTGAATATTTCTGCTTTGCCAAATGGCGTTTATGGTTTGAAATGTAGTTTTGAAGACGGCTCGCGCTACGCAACTCCGTTTGTGATATGGCGCTGACCGGCATATTTAACAAGTGTTTTTGAAAATGTTGTTTGCTATTGTGCGCCCGCTTTTTGCACATGCTCAAAATACTGTCGAATAAGGACTTCGTAATCCTTTGTGTAACCTTGCTTTACAGAGCGAAGTAATTCTTGGAGCGCCCTTGTTTTGCCTTCTTGTGTTGATAAATCGAGCAAAGCAGGGCTTTTACGCTGCTGGTCAACTCCAGAGCGACTTTCGCGACGATTTTCATAATCCCGTTCATTCATAGAGCGCGTTGCATCAAGCAAGCGCGAAAGTATTCTCTCTTGTCGTCTGCGAGTTTCAGGTGTGATATTGCCGCTTTGCAAATCGCTGACAATTTCCTTCATTTCTTCAGCAATTTTATTCAGATCGCCTAACGCTTTTTTATTGCCACTTTTGTCGGTTTGCTCTTTTGCCAATTCTTCAAGTGCTTTTTGAGCGCGGCCCTGCTCTTTTGCAATACGGCCTAATTCTGCTTGCTGCTGCGAATTTGGCTGCCCTTGATCTCCCATTTGCTGCATAGAATTATTTATTCCCTGCTGCTGTCCAGCCAATTGTTGCAGCCGTTGCATAAAACCTCCTGGTCCGCCGCTGCCTGACTGCTCTCCGCCGGGATTATCGCTTTGACCTTCGCCTTGACCTTGGCCTTCGCCCTGCATTTTTGCCATTGCATCCTGCATTGCCATTACAGAGCGATTCATGGCACCCATTGCCTCGCCTTGTGCATTTGCCGCTGCACGAGCATTTCTATTAACGAGCTGTTCTCCGGCTTCCTGCATTTGTTGAAGCGCATCGCCCATTTCTTTTGCCATTTGTGGAGTAACCGACATGCTTTTTTGGGCTAATTGCATCATTTGGCCTGCCACATTTTGCATGTGTTCGCGAAGTTGCTGCTGCTCTTGAGCATTTTTTGCAAATTGATTGGAATTTGGATCCATTTCACGCGATTTCTGACTCAATTCTTCCTGACGTTTCGAGAGTTCGGTCAAATCATTCATTGATTTCTGCATTTGACGCATTGCCTCTCGATTCATATTCTTTTTCATTTCTTTCTTCATCCGTTTCATTTGCTTCGTGAAATTTTGCATTTTCTGCGAGGCGCTTTTCTGGCTTTTCTGCGATTTTTGCATGTCGCCTTGCTCGGCTTGCTCTTGGGCGTCTTTCATATCCTGCGCTGTTTGCTTCTCGTCAAGCTCTTGCTTCGCCTTATCTAACTCATTCAATGGCATATTCTTGCCAATTTCCTTCATCAAACTTTCCAAATCTTTGATCTCTTGCGACATGGATTTCATATCATTATTGAGCGACTCTTGCTTTTTGCTTATCTCATCGCGCTGCTGCTTATTGTTCGGGTTTGCATTTTCTGTTTGCTTGGCCAAATCTTCCTGCTTTTGCGATAAATCCTCTGCTCTTTTTGTCAAAGCGTCCACTTTCTGCTCGGCCTGCAATCGTTTGAGTAAATTAATTGTCCGCTCAATGTTCTTTTTGAATTGCTCCTCGTTAAACTGATAATTCTTCATGGCTTGCTGCAATTGCTCCGGCGTCATCTGCTGCATTGCCTTTTGCATTTGCTCCATTGCTTTGCGAAGCTCCGGCGATTCAACTTGCTTCATCAGCTTTTGCAATTCCATGTATTTCTGCATTGTTTCAGGTGATAAAGCATTATTCTCTCGAAGTTTTTCGGCAGTTTCTTCCAATTGTCTGCTTGTTTCCTCCACTTTGTTGCGCAGTTCTTCGTGCTTTTTCAAAGCGCCTTCCAATTTCTTTTTGTCTTTCCAATCTGCCGTTTGATTTTTCCGCAATTCTCGGTTTACTTCTTCCATATCCTTGCGAAGTTCTTCGGCTTGCTTGGCTACTTTTTCCAATTCCTTAACAGCTTGGTCTTGCGATTTATCGGCTTGTTTCAATACTTCGTCGAGCGAGGGCAGCCGAACGGACAGTATTGAAGTTTTTGCAGATTTAGGTCCGGTAATTCGGTCATTATCAGTAACTTCGACATAAAACTCGAATCTGTCTCCGGGCGATATGTTCGCTTTATTTACATCCCATAAATAAGAAATTTCGGCGGTAAGCTCTGATGAGGAAAAAGGTATCGGAACCGAAGTAAAACTTTTAGCTGGAAGCGCATAGCGCGATTCAGCCAAACGGTAATATAACTTGAGTGATGAAAATCCATAATCATCGGCTATGGCTATTGTCATTGGCAAAATCGCTTTTTCGCTTATCTGCGCATCGCTCGTTGGCTCCAACAATGATATCGTTGGCGGCCCATCGCTCATCGCTATAATTTTATAATGAATAGGAGCGTCATTTGTTTGCCCGTCCGTATCATGCAGACGAATATAATATTCTCCTGACTGGTGTATTGCAAAAGTCCCTTCTCCTTGCTGTCCAGATAGTTTCATGGGAACAATTGTGCTGTCAATACGTTTCGATGATTTTTCAGCGCTGTCTGCCGGTTGCACATTATAATGCAGTATAACTATTTCAGCAGCAGCAATCTGCTTATTTGATGCTGCGACAAGTTCAACTTGCGAGCCGCGAAGCGCGCTTATATCGGCAGTTTGCTCATCAATTGGTCGAGTGCCCAATCGTGTGTATGATGGATATGTCAATTTGCCTGACAAAGAGCGCAAAAGAGGGCGATCTATCACGATTATATGTCCGTGTTCAGTCTCGACTGTCGAGCCGATCCACGGCGACTCTGCGTAAAATTCCACTGATCTTTTCAAAGAACTGATAACGTAGCGATAAATGCCTGATGTATCGAGCCGAATAGTGTAAGGATCATAAATCTCTTGCTTTTCTTCGCGAATATGGAGAGTGATCGAAGCAGGCGGAACACCGGTCGCACGAATCACAATGGTGGTTTGCTCGCCTCGCAACTTTGTTTGCTCTTTGGTCTCAAGGTGCAAAGCGAATGGAGCAGGCGGCAAAAATGATTGATTGTAATGAATTATACGATATAAGGCTCCTTGCGCAGAAGGCAGTAATCCAAAGAATAATGACGAGATGAGAGTAATTATGCTAAATAGAATAATTGCCTTTTTTGAACTATTTTTTTCAATAATTTCATCAAAATTCTTCTGTTTGGCAATTGCAGCGGCTGAATCAAAAGCTGCTAATGCCAATGCAGGCGAGCTGCCTGTCATCGAGTTGATGTTGCGATAAAGTTGCAAAGCATTGCAGAGAGAATCTCGCAAATCGTCGAAATGTTTTCCAACTCTCATCGCTGTTTGGTCTGGCGAATCAGAAGAAATTAGCCCAAGCAATTTCCCAATGCCTTTTCCTGCAAAAAGCAGGAATGAGCCTATTGTTGCTGCAAGCCATATATAAAAAAGAACGCCGCGAAAAATGCTGCTGCCATGAGCAGCTATTTCCAGCAATGAAAATAGAACAGCAGTAACAATAGACGCAGATAAGGCATTCACTATGCCCGTTAAAGCCCAATACAAAAGCTCTTTGCGTTTAACTGCGGTCAAACGAGTAATTATAGAGGCATATTGCGACGGATAATCAGTGTGCGCCGTTGGTGATATCATTGATTGTCTGAATAATTATGGCGAAGCTTAGCGAGTAAGTGCATAAACGATAATATTAAGCCCAATTTTTAGCGCAACCTCGCGCTTATCGGGCGGATCATTATGCACATCGGGGTCTGCCCAGCCATCAGAAGGATTTGTTTCATAGGTGTAATACACACACAAACGCCCATCTGCAAACAGGCCAAATCCTTGAGGGCTTTTCATGTCGTGCTCATGAATTTTGGGCAAACCGTTAGGAAATTTAAAATGCGCCGAATAAATAGGGTGATTGAATGGCAGCTCAATAAAATTCTGTTCGGGAAATACTTTTTTCATTTCTCGTCTGATTGGGCCATCAAGCCCGTAATCATCATCAATATAGAGAAATCCTCCGTTTTGAAGATATGCTCGCAATCGTTTGACTTCTGCGTCAGAAAAATTTACATTTCCATGTCCGGTTAAAAAAAGCATAGGATACATAAAAATATTATCCGAAGCCAAATCAACAAATTCATAAACCGGTTCGACGTTTATATTGGTATTTTGCCGTACAAACTTCAACAGATTTACTTCGCCTGACGGATCATTGTACCAATCGCCCCCACCGCCATATTTCAGCCGTGCAAGTTTTACAGCACTTTGCTGGGCAATGCACTGCGCACTTGAAAAGAGTATAACGATCAATAGGATTTTCATAGATAAGCGCATCTGTTAATAATTCGTTATGCTAATAACGAAACAACTATGTTTTATTGCCGAAAGCATCTGTAATAGATGTGCGTCAATCATCCTCAAAATAACAATTTGAATTTATGAAATTCAATGTCTTTCATACTTTTTGCAATGTATTCGCAATATAGCATCAATTGCCCAAAATTTATGAATTAACGAATTGTATTATTTCTACGGTTTGCGAAACAGCAGCAGAGGCGTAGAATGCAAAATACAACAACAATAAAATTCGTAGGTTTGTGAAAAATGTATAGTATTGAGTTCGTTATTTATTATGATTGAAACTACCGATATTTTTCTCTGTCGAGGTTTTTCAGGTCAAATTTTTCGATTGAAAGTCAACTCGAACCAGCTAATCGAAGAGCTTATTCCGATAATTGCTCCTGCTATTGGCTTATATTCGCATGAGTATCAGAAGCTTGGGCTGTATAACTTAACTCGCGATCTCGAATATTCAGCAGGCGAAACTTTAGCTGAGCGCGGAATTTCACAAGGTGATTTGCTTATTTTAGCCGATGGCGGTACATGCCACAAAGCATGAGGCGTTTGAGCGTTGCCGATTGTTAATTATTATCGCGGAACACATAAATATTTATGCTACATGCTCTGCAATTCAATTGTTATTTGATAAGCCCCATCTGAAAAGGTATTTATTAAAAATTGCAGACGAAAGATTCGTTGTTTTTCAAAAAAACATCTCTTTTAAGAGCTAAAAGAGACGCTTTTTTGCCGTTTTTCACTTAAAAACGAGTAAAAAAAGTACTTTTTTACCATATTTTTTATACTTAGAAATTTTAACCGACATTTCGGAGTGGGCTCTTTGATTTAACTTATATTCTTATATCTGCCAAACTTTTTGGATATTCCTCTAATTTTATCTCGTAATACTCAAATGAAACTCCTTATATTTTCCGCTTTGCTTTTTGCGTCGCCTTTCGGGCTTTATGCTCAATCTGTTTCGGGAACAATTACTGATATAAATGGGAAAGCCCTTGTTGGAGTTTCTGTTCAATTTCTGAAAGCTGACGATACTACAATAATTCGAGGAGTAATTACAAATGTGCGCGGAAAATATCAAATCAAATCCTTGCAAGAAGGCGAATATCTGCCGAGAGTGTATTATTTGGGCTACAACACTTTCTATGGTAATAAAATCTCAGTGCCTCAAATCAATCACTTTAACGCCGTACTTGAGTTATTGCCTGTGCAAATGGATAATGTCGTTGTAACGGCTTCACGAGTTTCAGAGAAAGCATCAGAAGCGCCGGCTTCGATTTCAGTAGTCGGTCCGCAGCAAATCAAGAATACCAATGCAATAGCGCCAGCTGAATTTCTTCGCGGCATTGCAGGAATAGACATAGCGCAAAGCGGCATAGGGCAGCAAACCGTTACAGCTCGCGGCTTTAGCAATGTGTTCAGCGGGCAACTCATGATGCTTGCCGATTATCGCAACGCGGCAGTTCCTTCGCTGCGAGCAAACATTTCATATTTAACTCCGATTACCGACGCCGATATAGAGCGCATAGAAATAGCCCGCGGTCCCGGCTCGGCACTCTACGGGCCAAATGCTTCCAACGGTGTTGTAAATATCATCACAAAATCGCCATTTTCATCACAAGGCACAACAATTGAACTAACAGGTGGCGAACGAGAATTTTTTAGCGCAACAGCGCGTAATGCCGGCGTTGTTGGCGATAATTTCGGCTATAAAATTTCTGGCAATTATACGCGAGGTCGCGACTGGCCATACCGCGACTCAGTAGAACAGGAAAACAAAGCGGCAGAAATACAACGAATAATGAACGATCCGACAATAATTGACAAACGAAGCAGCATAAACGGAATAAAAATTGGAAATCGCGACAATATATTTGAGCGATGCAGCATTGATGGACGCATAGAATATATACTTGGCGATAATGCGCTTATAACAATGCAAGGCGGCTATTCTGCAGCACTAAGAAGCATAGAATTAACAGATTTAAGCGCAGCACAAGCAAAAAACTGGGGCTATGGCTACGGCCTTATCCGCTTGGATTATGGGCGGCTGATGGCACAATCCTTTGTAAATTTTAGCAATTCCGGCGAAACATTTCTTTTGCGTAGCGGCAACCCGATAGTCGACCATTCTAAGCAAATAGTTGGGCGCCTGCAACATTCAGCGTCGCTTGGTGAACATCAAGAATTCACTTATGGCGGCGATATGTTCCTTACGCGCCCTCAAACCGACGGCACCATCATGGGCGAGAACGAAAGTCATGACAATATAAACGAGTTTGGAATATATCTGCAATCTAAAACTTCATTGCTTAACAATTTTCTTGATATTATTATTGCCGGTCGCTACGATTACCACAACCGCCTTAATAACGGCGTTTTTTCTCCTCGCGTTGCATTTGTTTTCAAACCTCTTGAGAAACAATCGTTCCGCCTAACTTATAATTCCGGCTATACCGCTCCCTATCCATTCGATCTTTTTGCGGATATTCGCTATACAGACAATGCATTTCGTTCAGCCGGCTTCCCTGACGCATACGGACCAGCAGTATATGTAAAAGGAGTGCCGCTGAACGGATTCAGTTTTTTGCGCGACGTTGCCGGCAGCCCGCTATTCCGAACAACATTCTTAAAAGACAGAACTCAAACTTTGCCTTTGGCAGCCATGGGCGATTTATGGGATGCAGCAACGCCGTTTGTGCAGAATGCAGTGCGTCAGGACACAACATTAACTTCTGATATTCGGCAGCTAATCATTGATTTTTTAAATAAAACACATACAACAACCGGCGACAAAATTGGCGGGCAATTGAAGTTAATCAACAATGCTACCGGTCAATTTGACGCTGTGGCTAACGCCTACGATATAAAGCCGCTAAAACCAACTATTACAAAGACATTTGAGCTCGGATATACCGGTATACTCCACGATATGCTTCGCGCATCTATTGATGTTTATTCTTCAAAAATCAACAATTTTATCAGTTCGTCGCGTTCATTCACGCCAAATGTCTTTATGAACCCAAGCGATGTATCAGCTTTTCTGGAGCCCAAGATTAAACAGTCGCTCATTGCAATGGGTTATGCCGAAACTCAAGCTTCTGCAGCAGCAACAATTCTTGCAGGACGACTTGGTGAAGGATATGCGCAAATTCCATTGGGAACGGCCGCTGTTGCAGGCGTTACCGATCCTACTGCAATACTTTTTGCACCGAGAAATTTTGGCGAGGTAAATCTTTGGGGGAGTGATGTTGCAATTGAATTTCGCCCTAATCCGCTATGGACTTTTTATGGAACCACCTCGTTTGTAAGTCAGAACATCTTTAAAAAAGTTGATGGGATTGCAGACGTGCCTCTCAATGCTCCGCAGTATAAAGCTTCATTAGCAGCGTCATATAACGACGAGCAATCTGGATTGAACTTTGGTATTCGCTGGCGTTGGACCGACAGTTTCGAAATGGTGTCTGGAATTTTCAACGGCATTGTTCAACCTTATAATCTCATAGATTTAAACGCCGGATGTGATATTCCGAGCGTAAAGGGTCTGAAAGCAATTCTCGCCATAAACAATGCTCTCGACTTTATGCATCAAGAATTTATTGGCGCTCCTTATATCGGTCGCATGACAACTTTGCGCGCAACATATTCATTTTAGCAAAATAAAACGTTACGCTTTACTACCGAATCTAGGGAGCTAAATTATTGTTTTCTTAGAAAATCCTCTTTTTACAATCTGCTTGTCATACCTTTATACAATTCCTTCTACTGCTAATTTTAAGCTGATGTTTAACGCCTCTAATTCATCTCTCATTTTCTTTTTGAATTCATCAGCTTCATTTGTAAGCGACGGCAGAAGATTTTTATAATACTCAATACCGTCTAAGAGGTTTTTTTTGAATAAAGAAAAATGCTTTATTTGTTTTGTGCTTAATGAATGCATATTTTTTGAAACATCTTTTTTCAAATACTCTATGTACATTTTCAATTCGTTGATGAATACATGTGAACGTTGCATAGAATTTAACGCATTAAATCTTCCATAAATATGGCCAACCATTTCTTCTAAAGAAAATATTTTGGAAAAATAAGCAAGATTGGGACCGGGACAAATAGTAACTGCATATAATTTATGCGGTTCTGGAATGCCATTCTTCACAAGTGCGGGAGCAGCTAGCCCGTCGCACAGACAATCTTTAGACATTATTTCTTCCTTTTGGCGAGCCAACTCTTCCAATGGCAGAAGAGATTCATCCAATGATTTTAGCTTTTTAGCTTGGTATTCTCTTGAAGCTGTGCAAATTGGCCTTTCTGTAAATTCTGTGTTGAAAGTAAGAAGTTTCTTATAGCATGGGCTTCCGGGTCTGTTCTTTCTAATTCTTTCTTTTCTTTGTGCTTCTGCCGAACTCGGACGAAAGTTGTTAAAAGGAATACCAAGAGGCGAAGCGTCGCTCAAAAAATAATCTTCTTGCTTGGCTGAAGCCAGATCGTTTAAAGTCGTTGCATCAACATTGGTGGCTTCCGGAACAAGTAAAAATGGGCTTCCCCATCCGGTGCTATTTAAATTATAGTATTCTCTTAAAAACTTGTCTTCCTTTACCGTTCCGATGCCTCCCTGAACTGTAACTCTAATTTCCGTTTCTTTGTTCATTAAAGGAAGATTTTTTTCTTGTAATGCATGATTGCACATTGTAAGTAATTCATTGGTGATTTCCTGCCTTTTTTGTTTGAATTCTTCCAGAATCGGACCTATAAGCATGCCGTCAGTCGGGAAAGCATGCCCGCCGCAGTTCAATCCTGATTCAATGCGAAATTCATGTACCAACAATCCTTTCTTTGCCAGAAGTTTGCCTTGTATAATTGCAGATCTGTAATCGCTGACTTTTAAAATGATTTTTTTCTCGATACTTCCATGTTCATCAGGATAAAAATTTGGCAAATTTTCAATATACGAGAAAAGCCGTGTGTTTAACCCTGCAGAAAAAACAATAGATGAATGAAAATTGCTTTTTGCAAATCCACGAAGAGCGGATATCGCATCTGTGTATTCAATTGGCAGCATATCGCCGTTTTTAGAATAATTCGGATTGTCAACCTTTGTCATTATATTAACGTCAATAGAGCCCGGCACAATCATTTCACGCAATTTGTTCTGAATATTTATTTTTTCTTCTCCCTGCATCATCATCATTTTGCTATACAACTCTTTTGAAGGAGCATCTTCTGGTAAAAGACGAAAATATTTTACAATGTCTCGCTCTTCCTCAAATGGTTCTGCCTTCATTTTCTCGACTTGACTATCTACTATTCGTTTCAACAAATTAAGATATGATGCAACGCGCAATGCCCTATGATCTAATTCTGCTGTGGGTATTCGATGGTAATGTTCGCCAATTTGCTTGCAGTGATATTCGCGCATTTGCTCTAATAACTCATCTTGCATGATAGACACAACTGAAGATATCCCAAAACGAGCAACTTTTACAGGAGTATCTACAGAAAAGCCTAATCCCATGACGGGAATATGAAATGTATGTTCAGATATATTTTTCATAATATAACTCTTTGGAAAGTATAATGCTTACTCTCGTATATAATATGTGTGTAACAAAGGAATGATTATACAGATTATTCTCAACTCTTTTCGATAAAGATTATTGTAATACAGAGTAAGCAAATAAGCGAGAACATAACTGCACGGATGGATTGCTTTGATGCATAAATATCTAAAAATCGCACTTTTATCTTGATCTGCTTTGACAAATGTTGCGCACTTCTATTATAGACATTATCATCTTAAAACGACCAATCTCAAGTAGTAACGAAATTTAAGTGTCATTGTTTTGGTTTGTGTTGGCAACGTCATCTTAAATTCATTTAATATCAATTATTTAGTATTGAAATGTTGTTCATACTTTCGCAAAAATACGGAAAAAAAGTTCTGCCGATTACAGAATACATCTGGCGAAGCATTAATCTGCATTGGTTGTTTATAATTGCAAAAGTGTCATTGATGTTTCATAAGTGCATAATTACAATCAATATTTGCTGCGCATAATAAGAAGTTCATATCTGCGCTTAAAGAAATTTACTTTTCTATAACAAGACGCTGATTGGCAATCTTCGTAGGCGTTCTCAATATTGCAGTATAGACGCCATTTGCAAGCTTCTCGGTTGGAACGACAATTTCACGAGTAGAATCATCTGACAAGGAAGCAATATACCATTGCTCTTCGTACACTTTGCGGCCTTGCATATTTACAATTTCTAAGGAATGCTCTCCGATTTCAGCAGTATATGCTTCGATAATTTGATTGTTTGTTGTCGGATTAGGCAGAGCGGCCAAGCCAAAAGCTTTTATACTGTCATCACTAAGCAATCGCTTCCCACCCCTTTCGCATATAATCAATTTCAAATGTCCGTTAATTAATGAATCAACTCGCGCTACCGTTCCTCCTGTCCAATGAAACTGCACCCAGCGAAGTGAATCTTGCTCTATGCTGCCAAGCAATGCTATACCTTTCACTTCGGCTATTGTTGTTTCAGGCGCTGAATTTGAGAAATTGCTGCCGGTTATGCTTATTGTTCGTTGTCTTGTCGCAGGATTTACACTGCTTTGCATAGAGCCGCCTACCACGGAGATTGGCATAAACAAACGCTCATCAATAGTAAATTCTGCAAGAAACGAAGAGTTCGACATTGTTACATTCGATGGATTCATGCGAAGTTTTATTGGAATACTGTAATCAGTGCTTATAGGATCAACCGTTTCATCAATAGGCAAAATTATAACTGAGCGGTACGTTGGCAAACCAGTTCCTACAACCGTGATTTTTCTTAAATCGTCGCATGGCTGTGTTTGCATCAGCGTCAATGTATCAATATAAGTGGTTGGAGCATCGGGATTAAATGATATTGTCAGCGTTATGGTTTCGCCGCTTGCAAGCTTGATTGGTCTTGGACGCGGCGGATCTGGCGTTGCAATAAATGGCAGGGTGCCCGATGCCCAAAAAATACGGTCAATCATAATTTCTTGACTGCCAATATTAGTTATTGTAAGACGCTGCTGCGCCGTTGTAAGCATCTCGACATTTCCGAATACGACATTCCCTGGAGCGGCAAGCAATACCGTCTCTCTCTCGCCGCGAAGTTGAGTTCTGAACTCGCGTGTAACGCCGTTAATAAACGCTGTTGTAATCACTTCGGCTGATTTGACGCCGTCAGTTGAATTTGACGGATCAAACCGGATATGGCGGATAAAAAGTTCTCCAGGATTTAAAGCAATTGAAAAATTCACAGGATTTTCGAAAGAAAAAGAAGAAGCGTCAGCTCCGCTAATTCGCATGCCTACAATCAGCAGAGGCGCCTCGCCAGAGCTGGCGAACACTATGGAGTCGAGCACATTTTTACAAGAAGGAATTTTCCCGAAATCAAGATAATTGCTAAATGCAAGAGATGCCTCAATTCCGGTAATTTCAACAACAACCTTTTGCGTATCAGCGCATGGCTGCGCAAATATTACGAGCAATGTGTCGCGTATTATGCCCGCTTGGTCTGCCGTAATTTTTACATTAAACGATGCTGTTGCATTCTGAATTAGCGTTGCAGACTGAGGCTGTACAATAGAGCGAGCAGAGCGAATAGCGACAATAGAAGCCGGTAATACTCCATTATTCTGAATAGGAAAACTTATATCCACAGATTGAGGGATAGGCACATTCCCGGCATTTAGAATTGTTTGCGGCATATTGATCTGCAAAGTTTCCTTCAGCCCAGACAGCGGAATGTCAATGCGCGGTTGTTTTGAGTCATCTGTAGGAATTGACAAAATTGCAGTGTTTAATCCTGCAATTCCCGATTGGGCCGCAAATCGCACTACATAACTTACCGATTCGCCCTGATGCAGCACACGAGGAGTTGCGGGCTGCGAAATGATGGAAAATGCATAGTAATTCTGCCCTGTAATAATTGCTTGTTCCGTCAAAGTGGCATCGGCTGCGCCAAAATTAGTCAGAGTTAAAGTGTCGTCTTTTATATCGCAATGAGCCACAGAGCCAAAAACAAACGAAGAAGACGAAGTGCGAATATCTGATGTAATTCCTTGTCCTGCAAATAGCAGACGAGCAGTGTCCGGGCAAGTATTAGCCAGCGTCAAAGATCGAATATCCAAAAAAGCTGTGTCGAATGCCTCGCCGGTTGGAGTATATTCAACTTGAATTTTTACTATTCCTCCCGGAGGAATAGTTCGAGATGATGGCTGAATTGAAACTATACGGAATGGAGGCGGCAGCGATGGCGGGAAATTTGCAAGTTCGGCAGATGCGTTGCCGTTGTTTTTTAGTTCAACCTCTAAAGTTTTTGTTGTGCCTGCTCGCACACGCGAGAATTGACCTGTGCCGGTAAAATCTAATTGTGTTTCTATTCCTTCGCCTATGAGAATGAGCGTATCGGCAAAATTACATTCGTCAAGAGTAACTATCATTCGAGCTGTCATTATCCCTCGCGAACGAGCGGCATAGCCAACGCTGTAATCAATTCCGGCCCCTATATTTGCTGCGGGCGGTCCAGCCAAGCCAACAGAAAAATGCACATTATCGGAAATTGCAACTTTATTAGCCGCAACGGTTTTAGTCGACCGATTTTGTAGCGTTGTCATGGTAATAGAAGATTCGCCTATGCATAGTTTGCCAAAATCAATTGTATCAATAACTTTTGCTTGACCTCGATCAAGGAATTGAGTGAATAAAGTATCGCGCGAAGAAAGAATTTCGATTGACCAAGGACTTTTTCCTTTTTCAGGATCATTGTTTGTAAGTATTAGCGAATCTGAAAAAACCAAGCGATTTGAAGTTGCAGGAGGTTTGAATTGCACGATAATATTTTTTGAAGATTGAGGAGCAATTCTCAAGGGGAATGAAGGGGAAACAACGCTGAAACCTTGATCTCCCTTTAGCCAAGTCGGAGGATTGATAATTAAATCAGCTGCTCCATCGTTTTTCACTTCCAACGTATCGTAAGATTCGGCATTTGGGCAAACGACTTTAGGCGCGATGCTGCTACGTTGCGAGGCAATTATCGGCTGATCGGCAATTATGATAATATTTGCGGCCGACTGCGACATTACCAAATCCGGCTCCATTAAGTAATTGCGCGTGTCTGGCGTTAGCAGACGCTGTGCCGCAACTATATAATAGCGCGAATCGCGAAAAATGCGCGGATCGTTTAAGTCAATAGGAAGAAACCATTTGTTTTGATAGCCGGCTATTGTGCTATCTACAATAGTCCAAGGGCCAAATTCAGGTTTAATAAAAATGACAACCGGAAGCCCGTTTCCACTGCCGCGCAGTGTGAAAATTCTCTTTACAACTGACTGCGTATCGGTAGTTGGCCCCTGAAAAGTAGTGCCGTCGGGACGTATTCCCACTTGCGGTTGCATGAGTTCGCAATCATATCTGAATCGTCCGTGACCGCCATGCGGAGAAGTATTTGACGGGGAGGCATAGCCGCCGCCGCGTACATCAGCAGTCCAAGCCCCGATGCTAAGCTTGGATTGAATGCCTATATAGCCGCCCGATCCGCTACCGCCACGAGTGCCTTGGTCTTCGCCTAAACCGCCAATAGAAGAAAAATTAATATTTGATATTGAGCGCGCAGCCACACGCATTGCTCCGCCTCCTCCGCCGCCCGCGCCAGCGCAGCCTCCATTTACTTCCTGAGGATTTCCGCTGGCTCCGCCAGAGCCGCCTGCAATAGGCACAACGCAATTATTGCCATGCTTTTTACCTCCATTATTTCGAGTTGGGCTGTCGCCGTCGGCACCATAGCCGCCGCCTCCGCCTTGCTCAGTTTGACTTTGTCCCGTTCCGCCGCCATAACCGCCAACAATTGTATTTTGATTGACGCCATTCCATCCGGTTCCTGACAAACCAAATGGATGCCCCGTTCCGCCTCCGCCGTTTTCTACGCTGTTAGGCTGCGCTTCGCCACCAAACACTCCATTTAGCGATCTTCCTCCAATATCTTGCGATGATAGCGGAGCGCCTGAGCCGATGCCTGAGGATTTATAAACATTATTTCTGTCGAATGGCGGAGGCACGCCTTTATTATTTCTGCCGCCTCTTGCGCCGCCGGTATAACCGTCGCCGCCATTGCTGCCATCAGATCCGCCACCAAAAAGATTAGCATCGCAAGGCCGTCCAGCGCCGCCGCCTCCGCCGGGACCGCCATTCATGCCATTGCCGTTAGTTTGTATTGTTGTTGCTCCGGGGCTTTCTATTGATCCCTGAGCCAATAATGTAAAAGGCAAATATCCTTGATTTCCCTGACTATACGGATCGCAGTCCGCTACACTTACGCTGTAAATGCCGGTAGCCAACATCATGCTATCAACCAGCATGGCACCGCGTCGTGAGCGTTTGCCTAAAGAGCCGGCGCCTAATACACGTTCGGAACTGCTGCGTTTATCGCCAAAATGATATGGTTTTATAATATAAAAAGTGTCTACATTGGAGCGAACACCATTGACAACAACTTCTATAGGAATGCGAAATGCAGGCGATAATTGCTCCCAATCATCAGAATTAGGCGGAAACGGAAGTGTGGGGCGCACAAAAATCTGAGTAGATATCAGCTTGCCACGCCAGCTTATAACCAAAGGGCCAATAATGATTTTTGAGGAGTCATTCGGATTAACCAAGCGTAGTTGAACGTTCGATCCAAGATTGTTAAGCGAAAATCCATCGTCGCCAAAATTGCCGTCTGCATTAAATGGCGCATATACTTCAATATATGTGTTCATATTGGGCGCGCCAATATCAGGAAGGATATAGGAAATAACCGGCTGCGCATTAACACCTGCACACCATCCTAAAAAGAGAGCGAAAATCGGAATGTATCGCTTCATAAAGCCACCCCCAAAAAAAGAGATTGCCACGCAATTTTACTTATGCACCTATTACCAAAGATAGACAAAATTACAATAGTTTTATTTCAGATTATCATAAATAATCTTAGAAAATAAGCATATCTCTCAACTTTCGCAGAACTATATTGAGACTGAAAAGACCGCAGAATGTGACATCGTAAATTTTATTACGCCGATTGTTGTAGAAGATGACAGCCAATATCAATACTTGCGACATGATAGCGCAACACGACTCAATCATTATTTGTAATTTTGCTAAAATATTTAATTACTATTTCTCTGAGGATAACAATGGAACTTTATGTAGATAGCGCAAATATTCAAGAAATCCGCGATGCGGCATCTATCGGCATTATAAGCGGAGTTACAACAAATCCATCATTATTAGCCAAAGAAGATCCGTCTGTAGATGTGAGAAGCAGAATACTTGAAATCCATGAAATTGTCGGCGGTCATCTGTCTGTTGAAGTTGTATCAACCGATGCGGACGGAATACTTCGCGAAGCTGATGACATATTAACATGGTTTCCAGACGCCACTATTAAAATTCCAATGATACCTGCTGGGCTTGCAGCAGTTAAGGAATTATCGCGTCAGGAAATCCCAACAAATGTTACGTTGGTTTTCAGCCCAACTCAAGCGCTTGCAGCCAATAATGCAGGAGCTACTTATGTTAGCGTGTTTTTAGGACGTCTTGATGATATTTCAACCGATGGAATACAAGTTGTGCAAGAAGTATGTGAAATTTGGGATGCTCAAGGTTTGGAATCACTTATTATAGCCGCCTCGATTCGTCATCCTTTGCACATTGTGGAATGTGCAAAAGCAGGAGCAGACATTGCAACTGTTCCGTATAAAGTATTGATGCAGTCATTAAAGCACCCACTTACAGATGCCGGCTTGCAGATTTTCTTGAATGATCACAAGAATATGCTGACTGCGAAACAACAATTAGCCGATAAACTTCTGCGCAATTGATTCGAAAAGTCATTAAAAATATGCTTGCGTTTTGCAGTTTGCCGTAGTTAGAGAGATAGATCTCATTCAGCGGCAGTTGCTTTTAATTTGGGATATTCAGCGTCAAATTCAGCACGATTGCAAAAAGTATGACTACAATTTCCTCATTATCTGAAAAGACGCTAAAAATTCTGCTAGTTTGCAATTTATCCGGCTAATTCAGCACTGAAGTGAAACACTTTTCTAATCATCTTTGCCGATTGAGCGCATTGCGGAGCTTGCACCGCGAGCATCAGTAGCGCGGCAACGGAAGATAAAGGGAGCATCGAGATTTTGTTGCGTTACTTCAAATACTTGAGTGTGAGCGAGTGATTTTGCATCGGTACGAAAATTGCCATAAAGCTCACGAACACGAGCATTACCTTCTGCAATGAGCAGCGAAGCGCGGTTTTCTTTCCCATTCCATAATCCAAATGACCTTGTAGAAATTTGCACTGTCCCGCTTTTCTGCCGTGAAATTCCTAGAATCTCAGGAGGCGGAAAATTCTCAATGCGAATGGCAATGCGATCGCCTATTTGCCTGCCGCCTGCAATTCTTGCCAGAGTCAGAACTTTTCCTGTATCGCGAATGTCGGGAGTAAAGTCGAAGGCAGCACCCTGCGGACTGGAAATGCGCTCAATCGCTCCGTCATAAAGAATAGCTTTTGCATCTGCGCCAGTCAATAATGGAATATTGGGCTGTATCGAATATGTTATTCCGGGGTTCATAGTGCGGCTGACAACCGCCGGCGCAAGCGGCTGCGGTTGAATGGAAAACTCGACTGCGGCTGTGCGCCCATCGGCCGCGCGCTCGGCTGTCATGCTGATTTTCATTACTCCGAAAGAAGGTGCAAGGCCGCGTACCGTTATTTCATTCCCTCGAATTTCGGATATTTCCGCGCTTCCTCCAATGTCTGCGTTAGAACGCTCTATTTTAATGCTTGGCGTTCGCTTCAGGTCGGCGCTCGATTGAATACCTGTTATAAATATTTTGTTTGTCCATGGATGCAGAGCTATAGTTCCGACTGACGGCGAAAATGGGCTGATGGAAAAATCGCCTAGTTGCTGACGAACAACTTGCAGAACTTGCTGCGGTGATTGCGGCTGAGTGGTGATGGAAGGTAAAATTTGCTGGGCAATAGAGGGAGTTGAATTATCAGAGCCAGAAGGCAATAAGGCTGTCTGTGAGTTTTGCGATTCATTAACGTTGATAATATTTATGGCAAATTGAGTTTCTGCGGTTAATCGTGTTCCGGCATCGTCTATCATATGTTTAAGTGCAAAATTACCGGCCGGAGCAGTAGGTGTGGCTGTTGCAATTACGCGTACTGAATATGTTCGGCTTCCGGTTCCTCCGATTGCGTGCGGCTTCCAAACAAATAGAGCAGCACGCAAATCGTCGCGTTGTTCGATGCGAAACATAGGAGCCGATGAAGCACTGTCGGATGTCAGGCGCAGAGTTTGTCCGAGCGAAGGATCTTCGATAAGAAATTGATACCGAATATTATGGACATTGCCGGTAAATACAATGAGATTCGAAGTGTCCACGGCAATAATTTTCACACCGCTCTGGTCTGAAGCGAATCGAGCGGAAATTACCGTCTTTTCCGGTTGCAACGTAAATGATTGTTGAAATATCTCGGCAAGAATTTCTTTGGAATCTGGCGTTTTCTGGCGTTTGTCGGGCATGAGCAGTATAAGCGCCGTTAAATAGAGAATAAAGTATAACTCGATAGAACGACGGCGTTTATATGCTCGGCGCTGTTTCATTGATTACCTCTGGTTCTATTCTGCTGAATTTGTTGCAGCAGTCACAATACGCTGTAATTCTCGGCGCACGGACGCTTCGATTTCTTCGCGATGAAGCGAGCGGGCGCTTTCGTTAAGCTCGACAAGAGTATTGCGAAAAGCGGCTAAAGCTATGGTAATGTCGTTCATAGCTGCAAGCATTTGCGGATTTGGCGCAACTGCCAAGGCGGTGGATTCTGCTGTTTCGCGCACGGCAGCCGTTAATTTCTCTTGTTGCGATGTCAACGACTCAAGTTTCTCTGTTATGGTCTCCAATCGCATTCCGGAAGTGGCATAGTCGCCGGCTATTTCTCCTATTTCGCGCACTAATTCATTTTCAACTGAAGATTCGGTCTCAGGATCTGTTTCCTCTTCCGAAGGCGAGAAAAACATTACGACAAACATCATAACAAGCATTAGTGATTCAAGAATAACGCTTGCAACTAAATAATCGTCGGGAATCGTATCAAAAACTCGCCTCAGTCCGACCACCAGAAGCAAGATTGCAGCGCCAAAATAGACAAACGAGCTAATAACCGAAAAGTAAAAACGATTGATAATTTCTTGCATCCATAGCGAACATCCGGATATTACACCTAACGGGTGCTGCACGGTAATTTCACGATTTGTATATCGAAATATCTCGCGCTCGCGAACACATACTCTTAGGCATAGCATCATTGCAGAAAACGATCCAATCCTACGTTCATACCGCATTTCTCTGTACATAGCGCGCAAAATTGCACGGCCTTCAAGGGTGGCTAAAGTGGAGAGCTGTTTCATAAAGCGATTGATGCGCTTAGAAATTAATTGATTTGATGCAAAAATACAGTAAAATAGCAATTTGCATTAAGAGAGTGCAATGCAAAGAAGACCGATGAAAAAAGTGCAATGCTCATTAACAAACAAACTAAAACCGCGCCGACGGACAAATATTAGCCAATATACAAATAGTGCAACGCGGTCTTCTGGCAATGCATACCTCACGCCCGTGAGCGATGAGCATATCGGTTAATTCAGTCCATTTTTCTTTTGGTGTAAGTGCGATGAGATCTCTTTCTATCTTTTCTGCATTTTTTGTGTTGACAAAGCCTAGTAAGCCGGCCACTCTTGTAACATGTGTATCAACCACAATGCCGGCCGGTTCGCCAAAACAATGACCAATAACTACATTGGCTGTTTTGCGTCCAACTCCGGGCAACTTTGTCAATTCTTCGATTGTACGTGGTACAATGCCATTGTAAGAATCAATCAGCATCTGACAGCAGCCGCGAATATTTTTTGCTTTATTGTGATAAAAACCGGTGGAAAATATATCATGCTCGAGCTCTTCGGCATCAACGTTTAGAAAATCTTGCGGAACCCGATATTTTTCGAATAATGAACGAGTTACGATATTGACGCGCTCGTCGGTGCATTGCGCTGAGAGAATGGTGGCAATAAGGAGTTCAAACGCAGATCTATGAATTAGCGCTGTATCAACAGCAGGATATGCTGCTGTAAGGCGTTCCAAAACAATGGTCATTCTTTCATATTCATTCATAGGAATTTTAACCGAATTGCGCGGCAAATGTGAACGTGATAGATCTGGCTACATGCTTTCCTATTGTCAGCTGGCTTTGACAACAAATGCAAAAAATATAAAACGATAGTGAAAAATCAGAATTTATAAATAAATGCAAGTTATTTATGCTAAGTTCTTAGAAATAAATTAGTTTGACGCCCGATTGGTCGCCGAAAATTCAACTCTTCGATTTTGCGCTCGCGATTCTTCTGATGTTGTACGCGAAAGCGGGCGAGCTTTGCCATATCCGCGTGCTATTATGGATGATGGAGAGCAATTTTGTTCAATAAGAAAACTGCGAACGGACTCGGCGCGACGCTGCGAAAGAGTTTGATTGTAGGAATCGGATCCTTGATCGTCAGTATGACCGGAAATTTCAATATGAACGGAAGGGTTTTTTTTAAGAAAATCGGCTAAACGGTGCAGTTCGGGATATGACTCCGGCTGCAATTGATAGCTGTTATAGTCAAAAAAGATATTATTTATAGGCACTGCCGGCAAAGTGGAGAGATCCTGCGCTTTTATGAGAGTTATATCAAAGCGATATTCATTGTTTTTTGCAGGTTTGCGCAAATCGGCATTTTTTGAAACAGAATAATATCCTTCTTTTTCTGCATAATAACCGTAAAGTTTTTTACGTGGAAGAGCAATAAAATACATGCCTGTTTCCGGATCGCTTCTCAATGTGCCAATAATAGCACCTGTTGACAAATCTTCCCATCGAATTGCAGCGCTAACAGGATTGCCTTGGGCATCAATGACTTTCCCGCGAATAGTTACAACATTGTCAGGTCGCAGATGTTTTGGAATAGGCATTGTGAAAATATCCCAGCCGCCGATGCCACCTTCGCGATTTCTAGCTGCAAAATAAGCGCGATTGCCGTCCACTGTAACTTTATATCCCCAATCGTCTTCGGCAGTATTTACAATTTTTCCGATATTAACAGGGCGGCTCCATTCAGTCCAAGAAGTGTCAGATAGCCGTGTTGCTTTGAAAATATCCAATCCGCCAAGCCCATAATGCCCGTTGGAGCAAAAGTACATGGTTTTGCCATCTGGATGCAAAAACACCGAACTTTCGGCAAACGGAGTGTTAATTGTTGGACCAAGGTTAATTGGCTCGCTCCAGCCATTTGCGGTTTTGAGCGATACGTATATGTCGCTGTTGCCCCAGCTTTGTCCTGCATATACATAGCCGCTTTTGGGGACGTAAGGTCCGATGCCTCCTGGACGGTCGGAAGTAAAAACAAGCGCTTGACCATCGGCTGATAAGCATCCGGCCTCTTCATGAAATTCAGAATTTATAGGCCGTGGAATTTGTTTGGGACGAGTCCAGCCATTTTCGGTTTTTTCAGACGTATAAATGTCGAATTTGCCAAAAGATCCGGGAAAAACTCCTGATAAATATAGAGTGTTGCCATCGGCCGAAACATTGTCTATTGTTTCTTCTCCGCGAGTATTTATAGAGCGGCCGACGCTTCGCGACGGTTTCCAATGCGGGATATTATCAGTTTGTTGAATAACTTTTGCTGCCTTCTGTTTCATATTGTTTGATTTGGCGTTAGGATGCGCTGGCTGCGAAGAAGTGTCGGTCTCGGACACAAAAACATCTTGACCGCCTTCTCCGTTGTATCGGTTGTTAACAGAGAAATAGAAATATCGACCGTCGGCAGTTGGGCATGGGTCCCATTCGTCATATTTAGTGTTGATTTCGGGACCAACATTAGAAACCGGCAGATTTTCTTCCGGAGCAAGCAAAAGTTCTATCGTTTGTGAAATCTTCGAAGGAATTCCTGCCGAATCTGGGAAAAATGGCAAAAATTGACGAAGTGTATCGGCAGCGGCTTTGTAATTTTTTTCTTTAATTAAGGCTATGGCAAATTTTTGAGCGGCAAAATATGCAAAGTCAGAAGGTCCTTTCCGGCGAATATACGAGCGGAAAAACTCGCGGTTGGATTCTGTTAACGGCTCTGCTAAGTTAATTGACTCTATATAAATATCGCCAAACTTCTCTTGTGCGTCATTCATGCCGATCACAATAAAAGTTTGCCCGGCGGCAATATCAGTAATGCGATATCCTTGATCCCAAAGATGCGTTATAGTGTTCTTTGTTATAGAGTCGCTTGTCAAAAGTATTTGGTTCGTATAGCGGCTGTAACCATTGAGTATCGCCGTCCAAACGCGATCGGAATGATGCATAAAAGCAAGGCGGTATCCTTGGTTCATCTTCCTTCGCAATTCCGTATTATCTAATGTGTCGGTTCTGTAAACAGTTTGCTCAAATTGGAACATTTCGGGTGGCTGCATTAGCGCAATCCACCGTTCGCCGCCTTTAATTACCGCAGTTGCTCTATATCCCTTTTTCATCAGAGAATCCATGGTGTTGTACGGATATTCTCGAGTATAGATCAGCGCTTGTTTTGGTGTGTATCCAACTGGCTGTGAAAAAATAAAAGACCATTTTGCGTTGCCATAACAAATACTGGAAATAATATAGCCGTTGTCCCACATATTTTCGATATAGTCTAACGGCAGCGTATCCGAGCTTATCCAGCCCTGACCATTAAAGCCGCTTGGATTGCTCATCACAACATGGTACAATCCATCGCCTTGAGCAATTGATGTAATGCGATAACCTTCGTTCCATTTTTGCTGAACTGTTGCTGTGGGAAATTCAGGAGTGGAGGCGTATGTCTGAAAAATATAGCCGGTGTTTCGGCTCATGCACAATGCGTCGAACGACACATCTGAAATTTGTTGCGCACTTGCAGAAAAAAAACAGCCGATTGCGCATAGAAAAATTATGCATAATTCAACAAAATATTCGGAAATGGCAGGAAATAGCGCTGCTATCATGCCGCTGTTCCTTGTTTTAGCAATTCAGCCCTTTCAGCAAGTCGCAGCTGTTCAATAATTGGCATGACGCCGCCTTCCACTACTTCTTTAAGTGAATAATTTTTTATATCGCCTTCGAGCCGATGGTCTGTAACGCGATTTTGAGGATAATTATAGGTTCGAATTTTTTCAGATCTGTCGCCGGATTTTACCATCGAGCGCCGTGCTGATGCAGTGGCTGAGTGTTGAATTTCAAGTTCGCGCTCATAAAGTCGTGCGCGTAATACTTTCATTGCTTTTTCGCGGTTTTTAAGCTGCGAACGTTCGTCCTGACATTGAACTACGATTCCTGTGGGAATATGCACAAGCCGCACAGCCGTTTCTACTTTATTCACATTTTGACCGCCTTTGCCGCCGGAGCGAAAAATATCTATGCGCAAGTCATTTTCAGCTATTTCCACATCAACTTCTTCAGCTTCGGGCAGGACAGCAACTGTGGCGGCAGAAGTATGGACCCTCCCATTTGCTTCTGTTTCTGGGACACGCTGCACTCGATGCACACCGCTTTCAAATTTCATGGCTGCGAATACGTCTTCGCCGCTTAAAGAAAAAATAATTTCTTTGAAACCGCCGCGTTCACTTTCGCTAATGTCAATAATATCAAGTGAAAAGTTATTTTGCTCGGCAAAGCGCTGGTACATTCTAAAAAGATCGCCTGCAAAAATAGCCGCCTCGTCGCCGCCTGTGCCTGCTCGGATTTCCATAATGCAATTTTTTGCATCATCCGGATCTTTAGGTATAAGAAGAATTTTCAATTCTTCGTCGGCAGCAGCCAAAGCATCGGAAAGAGCAGAGCGCTCTTCGTAGGCCAGATCTTTCAACTCGGCGTCAAGCCCTAAAGTTGCCAATAATTCGTCGTTCGATCGAATGTCGGCTGTTATTCTCATATAGCGTCGCGCTGCATCCGCAACTGGTGCAAGTTGCTTATATTCGCGGCTTATATCACGCAGCCGATTCGGATCGGACGCTGTGTTGGGAGCGTTTAATTGCTCTGAGATTGCCTCAAAACGGTCTAATATTGCTTGAAGTTTATCTTCCATTAGTCAAAATTTATATCTCGAAAATAGGAGCAGCAAAATAACGTGCGATTTTTTTTATTTGCCTTTCCTGTTGTGATTGTTGCAACAATTATGGGGTTTTCCGGCTGCGCCAATGAAAATCCTAATTTAGTCAATCCTCCACCGGGGCTTGACAGCATTTATATTCGTTTCATTAATTTTTCTTCCGATCAAATTCCACGCTCGCTATCGTTAGAAAATATCATTTCAACATCAACGGTCGGCTTTGGACAAACATCTTCAATTATTCAAGCCCCGGCAGATTCGATGCGAATAATCGTTCACAATGGTCAGCATATTGAGCTTTCCACTCAAACGAGAATGCGATTTACGAGAAGTTCGTTTTTGAGCATTGTGGCAGTACCGTCAGATAATAATGCGTTAGTTTCACGTCCATTCGATACAATTATTGTGCTGAATACGCTTGCAGCCCCGCTATCGTCGGATGTAACCACCTCAGGCGTAAGAATTTGCAATGTATCTAAAGATACTAATGCAACGTACTCCATCAAGCTGGGATGTCAGAATGGCGAAGAGATTGCGCGCGATGGAGGATTTCGCTCGATAAGTGCTTATCGCGACATTCCTTCGGGAAATGCCAGCATGACATTAGTGCGAAATAAATTTTCTACGGGTGAATCTGAAGTGTTGGGTTTGTACTCGATGAAATTAGAAGCGCGCAAATCCTATACGTTCTTCGTATTCGACGATGCAAATGGCGGCAATGGACTGTTAGTTCTGGACGATCGCGGAATGGGAGACGATGCTCTGCGGTCTTTGCTTCCGATAACCGACAGAACTGCAGAAATTCAAACATACAATTTTACGCGGCGCGATATTGCATTGCAAAAAATAAGCAATGGGACAGGCGAATATTTAGCTTCTTCGCTCGACCCTCTTGGCATTAGCTTGGTGAAGCAAGTTTCTGCTTGCGGCTCGCTTGTAGCCGACCAAGTAATCGCTTTGACTGCTGCTGGCGATACGGCAGGGCGCGGATATTTTTCGCTCGAAGCGCTGCGCAAGTATTCTGTATTTTGGTTCGATATTCCGTCGTCAGACAAAATGACGCCAATAATACTATCACAAAAATCGGAAGTCATGGGCGATTCTGCCATGATTACCGTGATCAATGGAGCTTTCTCGCAAAATTCTATAACAGTTTCTTTGGGAGCGCGAACTAATGCAGCGAGACAATCGGGATATTCTTCCGGCGAAATATTATGCTCTCGGCTATCATCAGGCAGCGCATCCACGCCTGTGGCAATTAAATCTGGCGAACTGCCATTAACCGTTTTTTCAACTTCTCTACCGGCGCAACTACTTCTTTCTATGCCGGCGGAAGTGCAGTCAGGCAAATCCTATTATTTGGTGCTTCGTGATAATGCGGCGGCTCTTGGCGGGATTGAAGCTTCGCTTGTTGAAGACCTGCAAGTAAATACCTCTGCGTCAATTATGCCTGTCGGAGAATTTGTGCAAACAATAAATGCAACTGCAAATAGTGTCGCTTTTGGGTACGACCGCGTGCTTGCCGGCGCGCTTTTGCCGCAAAGCGGCGCTATAGCGACAATATTGCCTGTCGGTCAGCGTACATTGACTATAGGCGGAGTAAATACCAATATTCAAACAGGCAAAGACAGCAATGCAATGGTTTTCTTGGCTGGTCAGCCGCAATTGCCCGATGTTTTTATAATATCTTCGCCAGTGGGCGCATGCCGCATGGGTTTTATGAGGCGGCGTTATATCAATGCATCGTCTGATATTGCCGAAATGACAGTTGTATTTGATTCGGCTTCAGCAACGAATGTCGTTGCTGAAAAAGTTGCCTATCGTGCTTCATTCGATGAGCCAAGTTTGAATTTCGAAAGGAAAATATCTATATATTTTATTGAAAGTGCAACAAAACGACCTTTAGACAGTATGCAGAATGTTACTTTTCCGCTTGGCAGAAATTATTCGTTAATTTTAACGGGTAATGCAGGCAAATATCGAGTAATAACACAGCAAGAATTTTAAAGCGGCAATTCCTTCAAAGTATTGCGAACAAACACTATCTAATATCAGGAGCAATTATGCGAACATTAGGCATAGAAAGCAATGGCCGGCTTGAAAACACGGCTGTTTACTACAATGGCGAGCAATTAGGAGGTGTAAAAGAAATTTTTTTGAATTTAGATGAAAATGGCGCCTTCGATGCAGTCATAACGTATGAAGGAACTGACAAAAAAAGATACACAAAAGCTATTTTTGAAGATTATCTCGAAAATGTGAAGGTGCGCCCGCCTTCATTTACCGAAGAAGAAGCACGAAAATTAAAACTCTTATTAATTGATAGCGACGGCGACATTAATAATACAACGCTGACGCTTAACAATGAGCCGCTCGACGGAGTAACCGAGCTTTTTGTTCATATTAAAAGTGAAAAGGACGAGGAGCAAACCGGAGGAATTAAGCGTTTATTTAGCAGCGACAAACAAGCAGGACCAACAACTTTTCGCGCTGAAATAACTTTTCGATATGACAATGGGACTACTGAAACAGAGGGAATTTTCGCATAATTATAATTGAAATACAAAACGAGGTTTCTCATGACAAATTCTTTTTTTTCCTCTCGATTCTCAAATATTGCTGCCTTATTTCTTTTTATTCTGCTATGTTTAGCCGAGCCAATTGAGGTGACAGCCGGAAAAAGTTTTGGAGGCAGCCGCAGTTTTGGAGGCAGCCGCAGTTTTGGAGGCAGCCGTAGTTTTGGAGGCAGCCGCAGTTTTGGAGGCAGCCGCAGTTTTTCACAACCTTCGGCTCCGAACCGACCACCATCGTCATTTGGCGGATCGCGTTCGACTAGCCCTTATTCTGCACCTCGTCAAAATTCACCGTCATTGGGCAACCCTAGCTATTCAACGCCGCGCCGCTCTACAAGTTTCAGCGGTTCAAGATTGGAATCGCGAGAGCAATACACTAGTTCGTATGGCATACCGCGCAACAATGAACAGCGCATGGTCAGCAACGGCGATGGCTCGCAAACACGTGCGATAGTTCATAATTACGGCGGAGTAAGTGATGGTTTTGCCATTGGCTATATGATGGGCAATACTCCGTTTTGGTGGAGTACGCCTTTTCATCCTGCTTTCTATTATTCGCGCCCGCAATATTATTATAATGCAGATGGAACAGTTGATGTCTATCCAGGCAGGTTTTCCTTCGGTTCTGTATTGATGGTGATAATTGTTGGCGGCTCAGCTGTGTTTATCATTTATCGGATTATACAAAGCAAGCGCAGACGTGGCGGAAACATCGGCGGAGGATCGCACTCGTCATTTGATTGACGATTAATTCTGAACATTAATAAAAAAGCCGAAGCACTACAGCTTCGGCTTTTTTATTATGATAGCAAAATAACAATGAGTTTCTTTTAATATTGGTTTAACGGCAGCTCTAATATAAATGTTAAGCAATATAAATCTCTTAACATGAATATATGTAAATTATAAGAAAAAACAAGAAATATTGGCGTAAATCTAATGACATTAGTGCTTTACGATAAAAGATAGAACATCTTGACAATTCTTTGCGAAGAGTATAAACAAATAAATTCTTAATATGTTACATTTTTTTTGTTGCAAAGTGAAAAAATATTGTAGTTTTGCGGCCAAATAGTTATGACGATTGCAAAATAGAATCATTCTTTTGGGATACGAGAGTTTGTTGTTCTATAGGAACAATAAATCAAATATTGAATAGACCCACTCTGCATAATAATTTCAATTTACTTTATACTTATTATCAAGGAGAACGCATTATGAAATTGCGTTATTGTGTTTTAATTCTTATAGCTTTTTGCTTCGCATCCTTGCAAACCAAAGCGCAAATTAGCGCATTTCCGTCTTACAGCGAGGATTTTGAGAGTAGCGGCGGCGGTTGGACGGTAAGCGGGCAGAACGCGTCATGGCAATGGGGAACACCAACAACGTCGCCTTACACGCCTGTTGGCTCCGGATCGCGTTGTTGGAAAACGAATCTTAGCGGCAATTATAATGTTAATGAATGCGCTTTTTTAACGTCTCCCCAATTTGATTTTTCCTGCTATGGTTCAGACCCAACCATATCTTTCTATCTAATTTTCAATATTGAAAATACTTGGGATGGTCTGCAGCTTCAGCTATCTACTGACGGTGGCAGCACATGGTCTGTAGTAGGAACATCTACTTCAGGTGGCACAAATTGGTATAATGGAAGCAACAGCTATGGAGCATGTGGTGCTCTTGGGGTAGATTGGGGAGGAGTTGGCCCTGGTGGCTCGCAAACATGGAAAGTAGCAAGCCATGTTTTAACGGGGACTGCTGGTAAGCCGAATGTGCGAGTAAGATTCGAAATGACATCTGACGGTTCGGTCACCTATGCGGGAGCTGCTATAGATCTCATACAAATTACAGCTGCGCCTCCTACTCTTGTATCGCCCCTAAACGGAGCAACTGATCTGCCGTTTTCAACTAATCTTGTTTGGAGTACGCCTCCGCCATCATGTAGCGGCCTAACTCATGACTTACAAGTAACAACAGACCCATCTTTTGCAACTATTTCACAATCAATCACCGGTATTTCTGGAAATAATTATACTGTCAATGGACTTGCTGCATATACAGATTATTATTGGCGTGTGCGATATAATCGCAGTGGCTCTGTAGGCGCTTGGTCGGCAAGCCGCACATTTAAAACAATGTCGCTCGCGCCTCCGGCTCCAATTTTATCATCGCCTATAAGTGGCTCTACAGCTCAAATGTTGGATGGAACTATCAGTTGTTTAACTACAGCGTATGCAACATCGTATCACTTCCAAGTATCAACTGTTTCTTCGTTTGCAACCACGATTCTTGATCAGACGATTTCCGGCACAAGCTTGACTTTAAGCGGATTATCAAACTACACTACGTACTATTGGCGAGTTCAAGCAGGAAATAATATGGGATTTGGTCCTTGGTCGGCAACGTGGTATTTCCGTTCAATTGTAGGCACTCCGCAACTTGTGTCGCCTACTACAGGAACTCAAGGCTTGAATATGCCATTTACTATACAGTGGAACTCGGTAATAGGAGCTTCAAGTTATGAAATGCAAGCATCGGATAATATCAATTTTTCAAATATTGCATTATCAACAATACAGTCCGGTACAACAAGCATAGTTAATAATATAACCAATAACACGCAATTTTTCTGGCGTGTTCGCGCTCTTGTAGGAGTAAGCGAAATAGGGAAATGGTCGCTAGTATGGAATTTCTCAACAGTAATAGGCGTTCCGACGCTGGCATTACCTCTTGACGGCACTACCGACCTGCCTTCTCAATCTCTTCGAATTTCTTGGAATCCTGTGGTAGGCCTTGCTTATTACAGAGTTCAAGTTGCAACCGATTTTCTCTTCAAAAATATTGTGTTTGAAAAAGCAAATATTGACTCTGTATCTATAATTACAACCGGCTTGCAGCCGAATACTTTGTATTATTGGAGGGCGCAGGCTTCGAATCCAAAAACAGGCATAAGCGGATGGTCTGCCCCGAATACTTTCCGCACCGTCGTCAATTCTGTGCAAGCCATTGCTCCCGCGAACGCTGCCAAAGGAGTGCAGCTTCCTGTAACATTACAATGGAGTTCAGCGGGCGATCGTGTAACTTATCGCATTCAGGTTGCTGACAATCCTAAATTTGCCAAACCTGCAATTAATGAGGACAAAGTCGGCGAGTTCTTTGATGTTTATGGCTCTAATGCCGGATTGAAAAACTATACAACATATTATTGGCGAGTCAAACCAATATCGTTAACCGGAATTGATGTGGCATGGTCTGCTGTTCAAACCTTTACGACTATATTGGGATCTCCTGTGCCAGTTTCGCCTGCAAATGGATCTGACAATCAGAAAATTAATGCAAAGTTAACATGGAAAGCGCCAGCCGGAGCCGTCAAATATACAGTTCGCGTTTATGAAGATAATGCCTCGCAGAATTTAGTGTTTGAAGACAACGCAGTAATAGGCGTTTCTACCAATCCAACCGGTCTGAAGCCGGAAACAAAGTATGTTTGGACCGTACAAGCAGTTGATGCAGATAACTTTGGCAGCGAATGGTCAGAATCGTGGAAATTTGCTACTACAACAATGGCTGCCGCCGCTCCGGCGCTCGACAAGCCGGCCAATAATGCCAGCGATGCAGCTCCTGAAACAAAGTTAGAATGGAAAGCATCAGAATTTGCCCAATCCTATGACGTTCAAGTTTCGACGGCGTCTAATTTCAGCTCAACTGTTATTAATTTAACAGGAGTTGCTGAAACATCATACTCATCTAACAATTTAGCTTACGGTCAGAGATATTTCTGGCGTGTTCGCGCTGTAAATGCCGCCGGTGCAAGCGCGTGGTCAGAAACATGGACATTTGTGGTTGCTCCAGCTAAACCGTCTATGGTCGCTTTGCTTTCTCCGCCGAACGGCTCTGAAAATCAAGAATACACAGTTTCGCTTGTTTGGAATAATATTTCAAATGCCGAGACCTATCAAGTCCAAGTTTCTGAAACAAATGATTTTGCCGCAACTAAATTAGACAAGATGGGATTGCCGGTAACATCTTATCCTGCTACTGGATTGAAAGAAAAAACAACATATTATTGGCGTGTAAGAGCCACAAATCCTTCGGGCGATGGTGCTTGGTCAGACGTATGGTCATTCTCTACCAAGCAAGCTCCATCTTCAACGCTTGAAGAATTAGCAGAATTAGGCATCCATCTTGATGAAGTATATCCCAATCCTACTTCAAATTCTATAACATTAGGGTTTTCGCTTGAGAAACCATCAAATGCATCCATAACAATAGTAAATAATCTTGGCGAGATTGTTGCAACATTTGGGTCGGGCTTTTATTCCAAAGGGCATTATTCATTAATGTGGAATGTTGATGATATACCGACAGGCACATATTCGGTGCGTCTGAATTGTGGCGGCGCAACCTCATCGCAATTGTTAAATATTGTTAAATAGGAAAAAGCATTCATTAACAAATATTTCAAGGAATAATTTATATCATAACAGAATTTGAGAATGATTTTATATTGAAAAAGGAATCCTCATTTGCCCCCGTTCATTTCACGAGCGGGGGTTTTTTATTTAGCATTGTTAGAGCCCACTCCGAAAAGTTGGGTAAATTTCAAATTAAAGTAAACATGGTGAAAAAGTACAGTTTTACTCATTTTATAAGAAATAAACGGCAAAAAAGCGTCTTTTTTAGCTCTTAGAAGAGATGTTTTTTTGAAAAATAGATAATATTTCGTCTGGAATTTTTATAAACACTCTTTTAAAAGGGGGCTCAATGATTTGATATGATAGTGCTATTTAGGCAGTAATTTTCAATAATATTATCTGCTCTGGTTTTTATTCTGGCAATTATATTTCATAATGTTGTTTTTTCTTTTTTAATAAATCTTAAACCATTAGTTTAGTATAATAGATTTCAGGTTCGCTGTTTATTTTGATTTTTTTCTACAATTCAAAATTTCGATAATATTAAAAGGTTTATCATGCGCTTCTTAATTAAAATCACCTCGTTGATTGCCGTAATACTCACTATCCAAACAGTATACGCTGAGAAACCGTCTGACTTTGCAGTGCGTCTTTCGCGTGAAATAACGTCGAATGGAAGCGGTAAAACAACCTATAAAATACATTGGGAAAATACCGCCAAAACAATCGGAATAGCTGTCTACAAAAAAGAAATAGGCGGCTCGATGTGGCTGCCCATCGGTCAAATTGACTCAATAGGCATAAAAAAAGGCATCGACTCCTGGCCTGTGGACAGCGAACCGATGGAATACATGGTGCAGCGTATTTTTTTGCCGTCACTGCCTTTTGCAATAGCAACTAATATTCAATACGACACAGTTCGTCAAATGATGGCAACCGGCTATATTGTCATAGGAGAAGATCGCAGATTACCTGACAGTCATGGAACAATAGCATTAGTTATTGATTCTCTTGTTGCAAAAGATATTTCATCACAGATTGACCGTTTAGAGCAGGATCTTAAAAGTGAGTGGTGGAAAGTTGCGCGAATTATTGTCCCTCGAGCCGAAAAATTCAGCGGAGTATCGGTATTAAAAACAAAAAATGCAATAGAGCAACTATACGAACAAGAAAAAAACGCATTAAAGGCAGCATTTCTAATAGGTCATGTAGCTGTTCCATATTCAGGTCTAATAAGACCGGACGGGCATCCGGATCATTTAGGAGCATGGCCTGCAGATGCTTATTATGGAGATATGGATGGCGTTTGGACTGACATTTCGGCAAATGATTCAGTTTCGGCGAGCAGACAAGCGAACAAAAACATTCCGGGCGATGGTAAATTTGACCAAAACACAATACCCTCAAATATCGAAGTTGCTATTGGGAGAGTAGATTTCTACGATATGCCGGCTTTTCACGATTCAAATAAACAGGAATCATTGTATGACACTGAAATTGCATTGCTGAAACGCTACTTTGATAAAAACCACTCTTTTCGCTCTGGAAATTCGCTTTCTATTCCTCGTCGCGCATTAATAGATGATAATTTTGGCTCATACTCACCGGAAATGTTTGCAAGCTCCGGATGGCGGCTTGCGTCTATTTGCGATAAAGACAGCATTCGAACAGGAAAAGCTCTAAATATTTTAAAAGACAGTTCGTATATGTGGTTTTATGGCTGCGGCGGCGGAAGCTATGTCAGCTGCAGCGGTGTTGCAGTTACGACTGATTTTGCAAAACAGCCCATAAAGTCAGTTTTTACTTCATTATTCGGCAGCTATTTTGGCGATTGGGATAATACAAATAATATTATGCGCGCCTTGGTTGCAGCCGACGGACAAACTCTTGTTTGCTCTTGGTCTGCACGCCCGCATTGGTATTTTCACTGTATGGGATTAGGTTATACTGTCGGCGATGCTTTTCTTGCTTCCATTAACAACGATGGCAGCAGTTCAATGTATTACCCTAATGTATATTTTACGCAATCATTTCCAAACGGCATTGTCTACCAAGCTGGACAGCGCGGAGTACATGTGGCTTTGATTGGCGATCCTTCGCTCAGAATGGCTATGGGTGGAATACCTCAAGCGTCGAAATTAAGCATATCACAACCGGGAACTTTCACTCAGCTTAAATGGCAGCCAGCATCTGATCCTAATGTACAATACATTGTTTTTCGTGCCGATTCCACGGGCAAGAGTAAGCTGTTGACAGATATACCTTTACAAAGTACGACATCGTTTAATGATTCTTCTGTAGTTCGAGGTAAATATCATTATTCCGTCTATAGCGTAAAACTGCGTAATTCTCCTTCGGCATCATACTATGATGCCAATGGAATTCCAATTGAAGGCGAAGTTGCAGTAACGGGAATAACAGAGCAAATTCCAATAAACAATGAATTTACATTAGATTGCTCTCCTCATCCTATTGTGAACTATGCGAACTTTCAACTTAATCTGCCTTGCTCTTCTGCTATCAGCATTCTCGTTAGCGACATTTCCGGCAATGAAGTTGTAAATATTAAACTACCAATAATGTCAAATGGAAATCAGAAATTTACGTGGGATTTAAATGATGCTTCCGGTCAGCGAGTTCCAGCAGGCATTTATTCCGTTAACGCAAAGGGTTGTGGCGCGTCTGTTAGTCATGCTGTTGTTGTTCTTGGAAAATAATTGATAGATTATGACAAGCTATCGCGAGTATTTTTTTGATGTTGACTTACATGGCAATGTATATCATGAAGGAGAAAAAATAGACGATACAGACTTCCTTGATTTCTTCTACAAGCAAATGCGTGAAAATCAAACTGGCAAGCATAGCAATTATCCGTATTTTTCACCTTGCGGATTAGAGAGAAATTACATAAGATGTGCTGATGTTCCTATAGTGTTTCAACGGATAAATGACGAATATCTTGAGTATGCAGGCACAATGAAGCAGACATTTCTGCCGGATAAATTGCGGTTTTCTGATGATGGCGTGCTTTATCATCCTGCATCTATCGGTAATTATGGCCGGATAGCGTCTATCGCAATTATGGCATTATCGCCGGATATATCAGTTTTCGGACCATTATATGCTTTAAAAATAGATGGCGTTTCACACGTTATCGAGCCGATTATACCTTTGGATAATGTTCGAGTAATAAGACCAAGACCTGAAAATAAGTGTATTGCATGCGGCGCGGCTAATTCTTCTGGCTTACAGCTTTCGTTTCTTTATAATATGCAAGATAATACTGCGCATTCATGGATAACGCCCGACGAAAGAACTGCTGGAGCTCTTGGCTATATGCATGGCGGATTTATATCTTTGCTCCTTGATGAAGTTATGGGCAAAGTACTTTCGGGTAGAAACATAAAAGCACCAACAGCACAATTAAAAGTTGATTTTCGCAAACCGATACCATTATATGAAGAAATAATGCTTGTTGGGCAATTAATTACAGAATATTCTCGTAAATTCTCTCTTAGAGGAAAAATAATTAACAATAACGGCACTATTCTTGCGGAGGCAGAAGCATTGTTTATCCGAACAGACAACAAATCTCCATAAGTGGCAATAATAAAATAATTTTGCGCTAATTCTTTGGTCGTTTTTATGAACAACGCCAGTCAATACGATGATGTTATCTCTGTGGTTATTGCTGATGATCACGAAATAATGCGTCTTGGTCTTCGGCGTATTCTATCAGCAGATCCTCATATCCAAATTGTCGGAGAGGCAACCAACGGCGAGGAGGTGACAGCGATGACTAAGACAAAAATGCCATCTGTAGCATTACTCGATATTAACATGCCGATTATGGATGGAATAGAAGCGGCGCGCATTATAAAACGCACAGCACGAGACACAAAAGTTGTTATTCTTAGCGCACATGAAGATTATTTTCATCTAAGCAAAGCTCTTTCTGCCGGAGCTGACGGCTATCTTTCTAAAGAAGTCGGCCCAGATGAGCTGATCTACGCTATTTATGCGGTAATGGAAGATGAGCGAGTATTCAGCCGCTCAATTCTAACGCTTTTAAATCATAATTATAAATTACATAATGAAAAACCGGCTGTTCCGGTAGTATTAACTCGTCGCGAGCAAGAAGTGCTTGAACATATTGCAAACGGTCTGACAAGTGTTCAAATTGCAGATATTATGAATATAAGTTCGCGTACTGTAGAAACTCATCGGTATAATCTTATTAATAAACTTGGTGTAAAAAATACAGCTGATCTTGTAAGATTCTCGATGGCAAAAGCCGAAAAGAATGTATTAACGTAGTTAGTGCTACTGTGCAGGCAACATGCTTCGACTTTAGAAAATCTACGTTTGCAAGATTAAGAATAAAAATGGCTGTAAATTACCATATCAGTAGAAAAACTCGTATTTTTGCGCAACACTTTCAAATTGGTTGCTTGCAGGAGAGATGGCCGAGTGGCTGAAGGCAACGGTTTGCTAAACCGTCGTAGTGTTATTGACGCTACCGAGGGTTCGAATCCCTCTCTCTCCGCATAAGTGCCTTGCTTTATCAGCAAAGGCACTTTTTTATTATCGTAAGTATCTTCAATTTTTATAATCATAAATGTTTTTTTCTTTTTATGAGTTTGTAAGCACTCTACAAAGATCTGCTCTTTTTTTTAATTGTAATCATAAAAAATATTGTGTGAAAATATGGTTATCTGTTTACAATAATTTTATCTGCTATTGAAGTATTGTATCTTTTTATTAAATTATTGTATTAATCATTGATAGTTATCGTTGTTTACATTATTTCAATATTTTTAATTAAAGGAGTGTTTTATGAGAAGAACTCATAACTACTTGCGTATGTTATTGTTTAGCGTTGTTTCTAGCGTTTTTTTTTCTTTCAATGTTTTTGCCCAACAGTATTGTAATCCTGGGCTTGGCAATAATGGGCAGTGCAGCTTAGGCATTTACATTGAGTCATTTAGTTTCGGTTCAGCATTAGTCAATAATAACAACGGTTGCACACCATATCCGCATTATCAATTTTATGCCTCGCCTTCGGCACAAATAGTGCCTGGTCAATCATATCAAATATTTATGGCAGGTGCAACAGATACTTATCAAAATCTTTTCTGTGTATTTGCTGACTGGAATAACAATGGTGTGTTAAATGATGCAGGTGAAACAATTTTTTCCGAACAAATACAAGTAGGAACTGCTGGAATTTATCGCACTATAACAGTTCCGGCAAATGCTGTTGGCGGCCCCACACGTTTGCGTGTGCGATGCTCAAACAATCCTTTGCCTTCTGACCCATGCGGTTTAATTAACTACGGTGAAGCAGAAGATTATGTTCTGAACATTAAATCTGCCGGTCTTGAATCTGCTTACCCCGCCATGAATACAATTTGGAAAGCAAATTTGACGTATGACGGTACTAACAATAATTTTAAACCGTCCATAACTTTTTCAACGATGGCTACGGAAACTTATCGCGTTGATCGTTTTAGGATAGTAGCTGTTACAGCCTCAGGTTTGTCTCAAAATCAGCTTGTATATGAAGTGCTTGATCCTTCTTCATTTGCAACTACTATAACTAATCTTCCTACTGGTAATTCAGTTACATTTACAGCTTCCAAAGCTCAAGGAATGGCAACAGTTTCAGATCCTCCTCCAAATACATCTAACGACGGCAGATTTATCTGTCCGAATGTTCCTCCAGGATTATATCAATTGCAAGTAACAATGTCGCGAATACTTGCCGACAGATCGGTAATAACACAGAATATTAATAATAATTTTTATATCACCCAAGATCGCGACATGGCAGCTACGAGTATCGAGTCACCGTTGCCAATGAATCGTCAGCGGTATATCCGCAGCACCGGCGGCAATAACAACAGCATACCTATTCGTGTGCGCTATACAAATGTAGGCATCGAAACGGTAAAGCGGTACCGAGCTTACGTTGAGATACGCCGCGCTTCTACGAACGAGCTGATAACCACATCGGAAATGATTCGTTCGACCGATGCTGGCGGCGGACTTCCTACTACAGGCCTACCTACAGCAGCTTTAGACGAAGTGCTGTTTTCACCCAACTTTGTAAGCACAGAAGCCGATTCATTCACAATTAAGGCATGCTGTGAATTGCAGGAAACGATGCAGACGCAATTTGCAGTAGATCAGCAAGTATTCAACGATTGCGCCCCAACTGGCAATCAGCCGTATAAATTTCAAGTATGGTATTATACCGATTATGAAGCGCGTCAATTCGTATCGCCGACAGGTACATTATGGGCAGGGCGTCCTTTTACTCCTGCTACGCTGTTTGCTAATAACGGGCTGTCGTCCGAAACAGTTACCGGACGCATGACCATAACGCATAATGGAAATGAATTATATACAAAGGATTTGGATTTTGAAATACCGACCGGCTTGACTAATAATACAATTACTCAGTATTACCCGGCATTTATTCCGCCGGAGGCAGGCCAGTATGAACTTTGCGTGGAGGTGCTTGCAACCGTAACCGACGAATATCCGTCGAATAACCGCGTTTGTATGACGGTTAATGTAATAGACCGCATGGCAGGTACATACACAGTAGGAAGTTTGACAAAGGGCTTGCCGAATTTCCCGACAATACAAGCAGCTGTAGACGCATTGTATGAACGCGGAGTTCGCGCTCCTGTTACTTTCCTACTGACTGACAGCTATTATTCTGTTGGCAACACCGCAATGAATCAGATTACAGGAACTTGTGCTCCAGCATTAGATTTAACTTCTATGATTATCGGCGTGGACGCTACCAATACGATAACTTGGCAGGCAGATCCAACCGGCACCGGCTTGGCAAAATCGGGCGTAACAATTCAACTGAATAGTTGCAACGGCATTGGCATTATGCTTGGTCAAGCACTTAATCCATCTAATCCTAAAGCTGTCCAAAGCGAATTTCCGACAGTTGGCAATGCAAACTCGCCGGGCTATATGACATTCGATGGCGGCGCGCAGAAGTCGTTGAAATTTATGCTTCGCACGTTCGCCAATCGTCGGGCGGTATTTTATGTAGGCAATCGCGCATACAATAATACTATACGGAATTGCATTATCGAGATGGATCCTTCGACTCC
>JBDHXA010000013.1:0-44067 GCA_039810485.1 Chlorobiota bacterium
TTTTAAATCTGTGAAATTGGTTAATCCGTCTAATCTGTGATTCCGACATTTTTAATTTCGTTTTCAATTTCTTTCATTAATTGCATCACCAATTTTTCTTTTTGCATCAGATTTTTTTAAATCTGTGAAATTGGTTAATCCGTCTAATCTGTGATTCCGACATTTTTAATTTCGTTTTCAATTTCTTTCATCAATTGCATTACCAATTTTTCTTTTTGCATAATGCTGTTTACCAACTCACCCGGCTCACGGTATTCAAATTCACTTTTGCGGTGGGGGTTTTTCAGGTCAAGGTTTACATTAATCAGCTTTCCGTCTTCATCTTGCTTTACAATATCCTCAATCTTTACTTTCCAAGCACTGTCATTTTCCTTTCTTTTATTCCACCATTTTTTAACTTCCGCAAATTCCTCGTTTTGTATCGGTTTGGTTTTACTGTATTTCTTTTTCTCGCCTGCGGGCAGTATTTCATAAAACCAAATAACGTCTGAATCACTGATTTTACGGATTTCCTGATTTCGCAGATTTTGTTCTTTGGCTTCAAAGAAAAGTAAGTTGCAAGGAATATCCGTATAAGGAGCAAACACGCCTTCGCCCAATCTTACAATGGTGTGCAAATTAAAATCATCTACTAATTGCTTTTTTATTCGTGCTGCTGTTCCGTCTGCAAATAAAGTTCCGTTGGGCACCACAATAGCGGCTCTACCACCTTTTTGAAATGTTGAATTTTGAATGTTAGATGTTGAATTATTTTGAATGCTTGAAGTTGGTTTGGCTCTTTTCAGTTTACGCATAATGAGTTGCAAAAAGAGTAAAGCCGTTTCGGTGGTTTGCTTATCGTCAGGGAAATTGTTTAAAATTCCTCTTTCTTCTTCGCCTCCAAATGGTGGATTGGCTAATACAATATCCACTCGTTCGCTATCGCCAATATCTTTTAAGGGAAAACGCAAACTGTTTCCGCTGTCAATTTTCGGATAGTTCAATCCGTGCAACAACAAATTCATTTGTGAAAGCAAATAGGGCAATGGCTTGGCTTCTCCACCAATGATAGATGTTTCTTGCAGTAGTTTTTTAAGCTCTACGGTTTGGGCTTGTTTCTTCAAATGTTCAAAGGCTTCTACCAAGAAACCACCTGTTCCACAAGCAGGATCTAAAACAGTTTCGCCAATTTTTGGGTCAAGCATTTCCACCATAAATTTTACCACCGGGCGAGGCGTATAAAACTCGCCTGCATCTCCACTGGCATCTCTCATTTCTTTTAAAATGCTTTCGTATAAATGAGAAAGAGAGTTGAGTTCTTCGTTGCTGGTAAAATGGATTTCATCAATTTTGTTAATGATATCACGAAGCAAATAACCGTTAATCATTCGGTTGGTAACACCTTTAAAAACGGTTGCAATTACATCTTTGCGTTCTGCTCCTGTTTCGCTTTGCAAGGCTCGTAAATAGTAAAACAAACCTGTTCTTTCCTTGCCATCTGCAAGCATTACTTTTTCATTGCTTACAAAATTCAACAAATCATCGCCTGTCAAATTTGTATCTTTTGCCCAATCTCTCCAACGGTAAGGTGCTGCAATAGCAGATTTATATTTTTTACCTTCCAATTGTGCATTTATTTCTTGTAGATTTTCGTTGTCGTCCAAGAATTTTAAAAACATTATCCAAGTCAGCATCGGTAAACGGTCTCCATCACCGTTCATCCCTTTGTCCTTACGCATAATGTTTCTGCACGTTTTGATAATACCGCTTAAACGCTGTGCAGGTGTTTCAATTGCTACCGGTTTTTCTTTCTTTGTTTTTGCCATCTTGTCTGAATCGCTGATTTTACTGATTATTTGATATCGCTGATTTTTGAGTAAGAATCAGTCGTTTAAATTCCATACTTTTAGAACCAAAATTGATAAGCAATCCAACTTCAAGTTTGTATGCTTTCAGGTAATTTAGTGCCTGCGCCAAATGCACATCTTCTAATTTAATTACCGCTTTTAACTCTACAAGCACATTCCCCTCTACTACAAAATCTGCTCTTCGTGTCCCAATAGGCTCTTCTAACTCCTTATAATAAATATCCTGTTCAATTTCTCTTGCAAATTCTAATCCTGCTTTTCGCATTTCGTAAGCTAACGCTCTTTGATAAATTACTTCCTGAAAACCATTGCCAAGAAATTTATGAACTTCAAATGCGGAGCCGATGATCTTTTCTGTGATATTTTTATATTTTAATTCTTCCATTCTGTGTAATTATTTAATCCTTTGTCTGAATTGCTGATTTTACTGATTGTTTGACTTCGCTGCTTGTTTTAAATCCGTACCATCTATTAATCCGCTTAATCTGTGATTCTGACATTATGCAGCGTAAAGTAGTGTTTGTAATTCTTCAATTGCTTTTTTGAATTCGTCTATTCCGCCGAATTCATTTACTATTTCAATGCTGTTTCCTTGCTGTGCAATAGGTTCAACAGAAATGATACTCGGGTTTATTTGGTTTAATCCGTAATCAACGTATTTTGCCAAAATTAATTCTAAAACCACTTTTGCTTTTTCGCTGTAATGAGCAAAAAAATCAGGTTTGTTTTTCTTTAATAAATCGGCTCTTTGTTTTCTTGTCAATGGTTTTAGGTCAAAGGCAACAAAACAAAGCAGGTCAAATGGGTCAGCTTCTTGTTGTTTGGTAATTTCCATTAATTGGTCAATAGAAATTCCGTTGTTTTCCAATTCATCTAAAATGTGTTGGCGTTCTTGTAAGTCGTTCCACTTGCTTCTGAACTCATTCATTGAAGGAAACATTGTTGTAATCTGTTCTTTTGCATATTGCGTAAACTGAACAGTTCTCAATTTACCGTCAGTACCATAAATCTGAACACTTTCTGCAACGATTGAAACCGTTCCTTGACTTAGATAATATTTTTGTCTTGGTTCTCCATCGCCATCTGTTGGTGGTTCGTCTGTGTCGTCATCATCTTCCCAATCATCAGGCTCATCTTCATCTGTTGGTGGTTCCGGTGTCCATTCTTCTCCACCAATAATGTTTCCCTCCCCGTCAATTTCATCTTCGGTTATCAATGGTGGTTCTCCGTCAAAGTCAGGGTCGGCAAAATTTCGTGTTGCACTTCCCGTATAATCCAAAATAGTGAAGAATAATTTTTCTTTGTCTTCTCTTACTCTTGTTCCTCTTCCAACAATTTGTTTAAATTCAGTCATTGAGTTGATGGTTCTGAAAATCACAATGTTTTTGCAGGTAGGAGAACATCAACACCCGTACTCAATAATTTGGAAGTGGTTACAATGACAGGAATAGGTTCGTCAATATCCATAAACCTGCTTAAATGCCCTTTTCCAATATCGCCTTCTTCTGAAACTATGCGAACAACATAGTCGGGGTATAGCTGAACTAAGTCTGTATTTAAGTTGCTTATTTCTCTGCGGAATTGGTCAGCGTGTTCTTGGTTTACACAAAACACAATGGTTTTGTCAAATCTTCCATACTTTATCATAAAATTGTAAAGATGCTTTACAACTGCCTTTGTTCTTGGCAAATAAGAAAGCGTATTTTCAAAATCAGGCGTGGTATAAATGCCGTCAGGAATTAATGCTCCGTTATCGTCTAATTGCCCTTCTTCGGGTCTAAAACCTGTTGCATCTGTTTCAGTAACCACACGATGAACTAAATAAGGAGCTAAAAATCCGTCCTCAATTCCTTGCTTTAAACTGTATATGTAAAGCGGATTTCCGAAATAGGCATAAGTATCTTTGTTATCTTCTCTTAATGGCGTAGCCGTTAAACCAATTTGCACCGAAGTATTGAAATAATCCAAAATCACTTTCCAATTACTATCGTCAGAAGCACTTCCTCTGTGGCACTCGTCAATTACAATAAGGTCAAAAAAATCTTGTGGTAATTTTCTAAATGCTCCTGCTCGGTTGCTGTCCTCTGCTAAAGATTGGTAAGTAGAAAAATAAACTTCACGACTACTCGGCAAACCTTCTTCGGGAACTAAACATCGTGCATCACCGAAAACCGCAAAATCTTTGGCGTGTGGGTCGGTAACTAAAATACTTCTGTCGGCAAGAAATAATATTTTAGGTCTGCGGTGTTCTCCTTTCGTGTTCCAACGGTTATTCCAAAGTTTATAAATGATTTGAAAAGCAATAGTTGTTTTTCCTGTTCCTGTCGCCAACGTGAGTAAAGCTCTTTTCTTGCCTTCTAAAACAGCTTTAACAGCTTGGTTAATGGCAATGCGTTGGTAGTATCTTACTTCCCTGCCACTTGTGGCGAAGAATGGTTTTAAAAATGTTTCTTGAATTTCGGGTTTTATTGGTTCAGCTTGGTTCAGTCTGTTCCAAAGTTCAGTTGGTGTTGGGAATTTTGAAATTTTGGTTTCAAGTCCAGTAATAAAATCGTATTCTAAAATTTCAGTTCCGTTAGTGGAGTAGGCAAATTTAAGTCCAAGTATTTGAGCATAGTCTTTAGCTTGTTGGATGCCGTCAGCAGCCAACTTGTATTTTTTCTTTGCTTCTACTATGGCAATTGGATAGTTTTGTGAATAGCGAAGCAAGTAGTCAAAGCGTTTCGCTTTTTTCCTTCTTGCTTTTCTTCCTATCACAATAATTTTACCATCAGTAAAAGTCCGTTGCTCCAGAATTAACTCGTCAGTCCACTGGCTGTCGTACAGTTTGGGCAACACTTCCTTTCGGCAAGTATCTGCTTCGCTATCGTGGTCGTCAATATGTATAGTTTTATCACTCATTTACTCATTCTAAGATAATTGTGTAAAATACGAATTATTCTTGGGGCGTTGGCTATAAAGACAAACTCCCGAAAATAATCAGGATAGGCTTTTGGGCCTTGTTAGAAGGTTGGCAATGAGTTCCAGATAGAGCAATTCGAGTTGATATTATGTTTGTTGGTTCAATGTTGGGGTGGTGTCTTAGCATTGGCTATGCGGCGGACTTAATAAAAGTCAGCAACGATAAAATTATGCTAATGAAGCGTAATTTCAACTAATTATACTTGTTTATGGCTATTATTAAGCCGCAGATGCTTCAGCATTAGAATAATGTTGAACTTCCGTTGCAATTGGATATGCAACTGTAAAAGTTGAACCTGCAGGGCTGGTATCGGAAAGATCTATTATACCATTGGTTGCATCGGCTAGTTTCTTTGCTATGGCGAGTCCAAGTCCGGTGGTAAATTCGCTGCCTGTAGGCTGGGCGCTGAGTTTTGCAAATATTGAATAAAGTTTCGATTTGTCTTGTTCGGTAAATCCTGGGCCCTGATCAGTTACAGAGAATTGAAGATATCGGCTGTCATCATGCTGGGTTATTACTGATTTAACAATTACAGAGCTGTTTTTGGGCGAATAAGCAATAGCATTTGACACCAAATTATTTAAAATATTAAACAATGCATTTGCATCAGCTTTTACGAAAGTTTCTTCAAATTGCGGCTGATAGATTATGTTAATATTCTTGTTTTCCGCAGATGCGGTATTTTTCTGTAAAACGCCCCAAAGTAACTCAGAGCATAAGACCGGCTGAATATTCAATGGGTAAGTTTCGCGCTCAATTGCATTGATTTCATTCAAGCCCTTGATTACATGAAATAAATGCTCAGAGCTTCCTTTTATTGAAGTTCCAAATTCTTTTATTTCATTGGCGTTTAATTGTTCTGGCACCGTAGCCAAAATGTCGGAGAGCATTTTAATTCCCGAAAGAGAGTTTTTTACGTCATGCATTGCTTGTGAAAGCAACTGGTCGCGTTCTAAGTTCATGTGATTGAGCGCTTCATTCTTCTCTTCAAGCTCAGTGTTTTTACGAGTAACTACATCGGTAAGTTTTGCTAATTCTTCTTTTTGAGATATTATCTCATTTTTTTGTTGTTCCAATTGCGAGGCTTTTTCGGCTATACGTTTATTATTATTTTCTAGGTCAGCAGTATGACGCTTAGTAATAGAAGTAGTGCGAAGCAAAAGTCCTGTAATAAGCGACAGCAAAATCGAAACGCTTCCTCCGAACCAAATCCATAATTGTTGTTTATTCAATTCTGAGTCTGCCAACTGTTTGCTTTTTTTTAGCAGTTGAATTTGCTGTTGTTTATGCTCCGAAGCTAATCGCTGTTTTTCAGCTGCTTCGGTCATCGTTGTCAAAAGAAATTCATTACTAAGCGATTGTTTTTGCAATTCTTTATTTTGTTCTTCGCTATGGAACTGCGAAGTTCGCAATTGCTCCATGTGCTTTTGAGCGTCTAACAATGCAAGGTTAGTTTCTTCACGAGTTTTGGTAAGCGATTGTATTTCTGCGTTGCGACGCTCTGCCTCATAACGCATTTGCACTTTGGAGATATTATCCTTAACAGATGTTGAGCTAATGCTGTCAAGAATTGCGCTAAATTTTGCTTGATAAACAAATGCAGAGTCATATTGCCCCATGCCGGCATAACAAGCGGCCAAACTGCCAAGCGTCTCTTTTAATGAGGCGCGATAGCCGGAAGCGGTGGCAACAGCCAAACTCTTCTTTAAAAATACTATGGCAGATTGAGGATTACGTATTTCGTATTGTATAGCTCCATATATATTATAGCAGCTGGCCAGTGATGAATTATCTCTTTGTTCTTCAAAAATTGCGATTGCTTTTTCATAATATCGCATTGCGTCAGTTAACTCGCGTTTAATAAGATAAATTCCAGCAATATTAGCGTAGATTCGTCCTACAAGCCGTTTGTCCCAGAGGTTGCGAGCAATTTTTAAAGCATCGGCAAACGCAACGGACGCTTGTTCTAAGCTGCCCTTTGCTTTATAGATTGTGCCTATATTGTTGAGCGACATTGCTTCGCCTAACTCGTCGGATTGTTGTTTTCGAATCGCCAAAGATTTTTGATGATAATCAAGAGCAACGTCGAGATCTCCGCGAACCTTATAAATATTTCCGATATTATTAAAAACAGAAGCTTTGCCTATTTCATCGCCTATTTTACTTTTATAATTTAACGCTTCGTAATAATTATTCAAAGCTCGCGAGTAATCTCCAAGAACTTCGTAAATTACCCCAAGATTATTATAGCATAATCCCAAATTCTTTGCATCGGATTCTGATTTGGCAAATTCTATTGCCTTATTATACTGGTCTATGGCGCTGTTATATTTTCCGCTTCGGTCATAGAGAATGCCGAGCAAAATAGCATTATCTTTTTGTTGTGAGATACTTCCTTTATTTTCATAAAATTTTTTTGCAAGATGCAACTGATCTTCCGCTTCTGCAATGCCGCCTAGTTTAGTAAGTATTGCCGCTATGAGTTGTCTTGCGCTCATTTCTGCCGTATCATTGCCTTGAGCAGTATAAATAACTAATGCTTGGCGGGCTAATGAAAGCGCAGAATCGGGCTGAATTGATTGTTGTTCGCGAGCGCGTCGCAACAAATCATCGGCTTTAGCGCTATTTTGTCCGTCTTTTTGAAAGCCATACATTGCCACAACGCCTACATCATTCACTGAGATTAGCGAAAAACAAAGCGTCAAACAAATAAGTATGCGATACATTTTCATAAATCAATAAAACTTAAAATATAGCATTAAAACTAAAAAAACAATCTGTGCAATTACTATGCCTATATTGAAGGCATAATTGTACATAACAAACAACTCTTCTCTACCACTTCCTCAGAATGTACAAATATCTCATTAATAGTGCCGTTCGTCAGCGCTTTTATAGAATTCTCCATTTTCATTGCCTCGAGAATAAATATTGTTTCGCCCTTTTTTACCGATTGTCCTGATTTTACATTAACTGCTTTTATCAAGCCGGGCATTGGTGAAACAATTTTTACAACATTACTTTTCATTGTCTCGGATTCTCCAATTATCTTTCCATATCCAATTTCTTTAGAAGAAAAGATATTTAAAGGATAGGTGTAACCACTCAAAGAAACCGAAATGCTTCCGTTTGTTTCACGCCGTACAATACAAGGATATTCTTTATTTTTGTGAGAAATAACAACAATGCATGGATACTCTTGCGAAACTCTATACGTGATGTCAGATCCTCCCACGCTTACAGCGTGTTGTTGAGTTTCAAAGATTTGCTCAGAAAAACAATCAGACGAAACATAATATCGTTGGATTTCTATTTCTTTCATAATTTAATTTATAAAAGATATATAAATTGCTAATACTTACCACTATATTCTAAAATACGAAATTTTTAAGATTCGGCAATACGATAACTTTTACACATTACATTCACGTATTATTTCATTGTTTAGGAATATGAAACCTATAAAAGTACTTCTTTTTTATAAATACGTAAAAATTGAAGACCCTACTGAATTTGCAGCCACACATCTCCAGTTTTGCAAAAATCTTGGTGTGAAAGGACGTATTATTGTTGCATCTGAAGGCATTAACGGCACTTTAAGTGGAACTCTTGAACAAACTGACGCATACATGAGCGAGCTGCGTTCAAACAAGAGATTTGAGGATATCGTTTTTAAAATTGACGATGAAGACGAACATCCATTCGATAAAATCTTTGTCAGGCATAAAAAAGAACTTGTAACGTTTCGCCTTCCTGAGCAAATTGATCCTAATACATTGTCCGGCAGCAGATTATCGCCTGTTGATTTTTACAATGCACTACAGCAGGACGACGTAATTATTATAGATGCCCGCACCGACTATGAATATGATGTTGGCCATTTTCACAATGCCATTCGACCAGACGTTAAATCTTTTAAAGAATTTCCCGAATGGGTTCGAAAAAATATTTCACAATATAAGAACAGACCTATTCTTACATATTGTACAGGTGGTATTCGTTGCGAAACATTTAGCGGATTTTTATTAAACGAAGGATTTGTGAACGTTTCTCAACTTCAAGGCGGCATAGTCACTTACGGTAAAGATCCAGAAGTTCGTGGAGAGTTGTTTGACGGTAAGTGTTATGTATTTGACAAACGCATATCTGTCGAAATCAATCATACCGATGGACATACTATAATAGGTCGTTGTCATCACTGCGGATCGCCTACTGATCGTTTTGTAAATTGTGCAAATATGTGGTGCCATTTTCAACATCATTGTTGTGAAAACTGTGAAATTAGCACAAATCGCTCATGTTCACCTGAATGTGAACATTCAAAACATCGTGAAAAAGTAGAGTTTTCTGTAAAATTATAACGTAATCTTTTAAAATATTTTAGCACAAATATCCGTAGTAAAATTGATAATTATGTATTTCGGAGACGGATTAAATAATTAGAAAATTATTTTACATTTTTAATCTTACAGTAAATGATGTACCGTTGTCTTTATTGCTTTCTGCAACGATGCTGCCATTATGCTGTTCAATGATCCACTTTACAATTGAAAGACCTAAGCCGTTTCCTTGAATATCTTGCGAGCGAGCTTTATCTTCGCGATAAAAACGGTCAAAAATATATGGCAATGCTTCTTCTGAAATTCCAATGCCAGTGTCTGATATTTTAATGATACAATTATCAGATTCTCTCCACAACTGAATCTTAACAGATCCTTCCACTTGATTGTATTTAATTGAGTTGTCAAGTACATTTAACAATGCTTGATGCAATCTTACTTTGTCTCCCATAATCCATATGTTTGGCTCAATTTCTGCATAAAGGGCAATATCTTTCTCTAAAGCAAGCACTTTCATGTCTTCTGCTATTTCATTCGTCAATTCGCTAATTGAAAAAGGTTCTAATACAATTTTAACCTGTCCGGTTTCTGCTCGAGAAATATCGAGCAAATTTTTAACCACAGTCGTTAGTCGCATTACTTCTTCCAAAGCGCTGGTTAAAACCTCTCTATACACTACCGCAGAATGATCGCGCCGCAATACCACCTCTATCTCTCCCATCAATATGGCTAATGGTGTTCGAAGCTCATGAGAAGCGTCAGCAGTAAATTGCCTTACCTGATTAAACGACTGTTCTAATCGTTCTATCATGCTGTTCAACGTCATAGTAAGTCGGGCAATCTCGTCATTGGTTGGTGGCATTGGCAGGCGGTGGCTTAAATTATGCGCTGTTATCTCTTCGGCACTATTGATAATGTCATCAACAGGGCGCAGTGAAATTCTAGCAAGAAACCAGCCACCTGCAGTAGATATTATCAGAACAATAGGGAATGCAATCACCAATGAAAAGAATAATTCACGCAGGGTTGATTCTATTTCTTCGACTGTATAGCCAACAATAATATTAGCCCGTTGTGTGTGCAATTGAACTATCAGCAACGGCTGTTTATTGAGTGTATAGCGAATCGGTTGTTGAATTGTGCCGTTATTGTCTGCTTCAGCATCAAAATTTTGAGAAATAACCAAAGAATCACTCTGTAAATTATCCGATCGCCATACTATTCTGTTTGATGGATCAGCAATTTGAATATAATAATTTTTTGAATTGAGAAGTATATGTTCATAAACGGCTGTCCATACTTCATCAGGTTCATCTGACACGTTTGTGCTATCTGCCAAGGAGTCAAGAAGGGTTGAATCACGGATTGAGTTTATAGGAGCATTTCGAAAAAAAGCGAAATTATCTGCGGGGTGCTCGCTATCTTTTTTTGTTCGCTTTTTACTGCGCACCGATGCAGGTTTTAATGGCTGTAATGTCTCTTTTTGCTTTTTCTTAATAATATCATCAAGAGCATAGGCAACACGCTGCAATGATTGTTCAAGGTTTTGATGCAAATCGGTTTGTACTGACAAATAAGCCGCTATGCCGAGCGCGACAAGAGTAATGCTCAAGATAATGCTGTACCATGCAGTTAGTCGAAGCCGCAAAGATATTTTCATAAGCTAATTTTTCATGCCGCTATTTTTTACGCTTTATGCAGCAGTTTTCAACTCCGATTTTTAATGTAATTTTTGGCTCGTATATTTTTCGATTGCTGTTTTGCGATACGATGATATCTTTACGGCAAGAATGTAACCTATAAAAAGCAATGCAATGAGATTGGCTGCTATAATTATAGCGTCATATCTAAATATGCCGTAGCATAACCATAAAGTAGCACCGGTTAGCATGAGTAAAAAAGCACTTAGCGATAGTTGCGACGTTTCTTTTGTGCGCCACACTCGAATTGCTTGCGGGAACAGTCCAAACGTGGAGCAACACGCAGCAATTACTCCTATTATTGTAACAGCGACTTCGTGCAGCATCTTCTTAATTGCTTAGATAAATACTTTTTTCATATAATGAGAATATCAATTATTCTTTGCCATCATCTCAACGAACTGACGGAATAGATAATCTGAATCGTGTGGTCCAGGAGAGGCCTCCGGATGATATTGTACAGAGAATATCGGCAATTCACGATGTCGCATACCTGATAAAGTATTATCATTCAAGTTGATATGAGTTGGTTCCAATTCATTAGGAAGTGTGGTTGCATCTACTGCAAATCCATGATTTTGCGAACTGATTTCTACTGCACCACTCGGCTCGTAACGTACTGGATGATTTGCTCCGCGATGACCAAATTTAAGCTTATACGTTTTTGCTCCTAAAGCAAGTCCAAGCAGTTGATGCCCTAAGCAAATACCGAAAATTGGCTTAGCGTGGATAAGTTTTTTTACTGTTTCTATTGCATATACAGCAGCAGCAGGATCGCCAGGTCCGTTTGAAAGGAAAATACCGTCTGGGTTTTCTGCTAGTATTATTTCTGCGGACGTTGATGCCGGATAAACAGTTACATCGCATCCCCAAGCTGATAGCCGCCGCAATATATTTCGCTTAATGCCAAAGTCAAGAGCCGCCACTTTAAATCTTTTTTCATCAATAGGGTTTGCGCCATAGTCAATAGAGGCGTTATCATTCTCCCACAGATAAGTTTCTCTTGTGGTAACAACAGATGTAAGATCAAGGCCTTCCATCGAAGGAATTTGCTTTGCTCGCGCTACAAGGCGGTCGCAATCAAGATCTTGAGCAGAAATTATGCCGCGCATTACTCCCGAACTGCGCAAAACTCTAACAAGCGCTCTAGTGTCTATTTCTTCAACACCAATTTTATTATGCTCCAACATCCAATCAGACAAGGACTTAATAGATCTCCAATTTGATTGGATCTTCGAGGATTCACGCACTATTACTCCTTCTGCCTGAAACAAGCCAGATTCGTTATCTTCAAGGTTAATGCCATAATTACCTATATGTGGATATGTAAAAGTCATTACCTGTCCTTTATAGCTCGGATCAGTTAATATTTCTTGATATCCGCTCATTGCAGTATTAAATACTATTTCGCCTTTTGCTTCAGCATCGCAATCGCCAAAGGCATATCCTTTAAAAGTTATTCCATTTTCCAGAGCAAGTATAGCTGGTGTTCTTGAGTTATACATTTATATTATTAAGCGGTTTTGATTCACAATATTGCTATAATACATGTAAATTTACGGCGATTAAAAGCTATTGCAAAATTGCTTGAGTAATTCAGCCATACGCGATTGATTATCATTTCTCTTTAATCTATTGTTGCAAATTCACAAATAATAAATTCTCGATATTGGCCAGCTCGTAATTTTTATGTAGATTTGATACAAGTAAGCATAACAATATCTCTTGTTTTGCATCAAAACAATGAACATAACATCACTCGGCATCGGAATCCGTGCCACTATTGAGCGTTACGGCTCATTAAACAGTTTCTCAGAGCGTCTTATGGAAATGGGGCTTACACCCGGCACAATCATTACGATAGTGCGTAAAGCGCCATTTAGAGGTCCTATTGAAATTTCGTATGGACATTTGAGATTAGCTTTGCGGCCTTCCGAAAGTGATTCTATTTTTGTTTCTCCTGTTTGAATAGGACATAACTCAAATGTCCGCATCTCCACAACCAGCTCGCATTGCTTTTGTTGGCGCGCCGAATTGCGGCAAAACTACTATCTTTAACGTTTTAACCGGACTACGTCAAAAATCTGGCAATTTCCCCGGAATTACCGTTGAGCCAACAATTGGGCACATCCAAGGAGTAGAAGCTGAGGCCATTGACTTACCCGGTGTTTACAGCTTTTCACCAAAATCTCCAGACGAAGAAACCACCATCAACGTTCTCAATGGAAAAGAGGAAGCGCTTCCGCGCCCAGATTCAGTTGTTTTTGTTCTCGACGGCACAAACATCGAAAAGAGCTTGTTTTTATATTCTTATTTTGCCGAGCTAAAACTGCCGACTATTGCAGTTGTAACTATGGTCGACGAAATTAAAGCTCGCGGTGCTGCTCTCGATGATATTGAATTAGAATATATTCTTGGCGTCCCTATTTTGCCTGTGGTTGGTAATAAAGGTTCAGGAATAGAGGATATTCGTCATAAGATTTCGGAAGCAGGTAGTTTTGCGATCCCAAACACTCTTGTAGAACATAATGCGGATATTGCTTCGCGATATGCAATAGTGCGCGATATTGCGCATCGCGCAATTCCCGCGCCTCTCCATGACCGTCGGACTGAATTTCTCGACAAGATTTTCCTGCATAAAATTGCTGGACCGTTGATATTTATTGCTGTAATGACCTTTTTCTTTCAGTCAATATTCACTTGGGCACAGCCGCTCATGGACGGAATCGACTCGCTTTTTACAATAATACAGGATGTCATAAATACCGCCATACCCGAAGGAGTTTTACGAAGTTTTTTAGCAAAAGGTATTGTTGCGGGCGTCGGCTCAGTCATCGTTTTTTTACCGCAAATTTTTATTCTCAATATTATCATCGTCTTGCTTGAGGATTCCGGCTATCTAGCTCGCGCAGCATTTTTAGTTGATAGAGCAATGGGTTTATTCGGATTACAAGGTAGATCGTTTATTCCTTTGCTTGGGTCTTTTGCTTGCGCCATACCGGGAATAATGTCTGCAAGAATTATTCCTTCTGAGAAAGATCGTATGGCCACGATGCTTGTTGCTCCGCTTATGACATGTTCAGCTCGACTACCGATCTATGCACTACTTATAACGGCTTTTATCGCTCCGATATCCATTGGTTTCCTCTCTTTACAAGCTATTGTTTTAGCAGGACTCTATATAGTTGCCGCACTAACTGGATTATGCATTGCTCTCATTTTCAAAAAAACTCTTTTTCGCGGTGCTCAACTTCCTTTTCTTGTAGAATTTCCACCTTATCGCCTCCCCTCTTTTAAAAGTTTATCTGTCAGCGTATGGGCGCGTTCTCGTGAATTTTTAGTAAATGCAGGAACGATAATACTCGGTGTCTCAATAATTTTGTGGGTATTGACAGAATTTCCTCGTGCAACAATAGCACCCGGAACTCATCCTTTGCAAGCAGCACAGATGCAGCTCGAACAGTCGTATGCTGGGCATCTCGGCCAAGCAATCCAACCGGTTTTTTCACCCATTGGATTTGACTGGAAAATAACTGTCGGCATTATTGGAAGTTTTGCTGCCCGTGAAGTTTTTGTAGCAGTAATGGGACAACTCTACGCAGCCGATGTAAGCGAAAATGACACTACGCTTCGAACTGCTTTGCATAAAAACATATCGCTTGGCTCTGCTTTATCGGTTCTTGCATTTTATGTTTTTGCATTGCAATGCATGTCGACTATGGCAGTTCTCAAGCGTGAGACCGGCTCTTGGAAATGGCCGGCTTTCGCCTTCGCCTACACTTTTATTTTAGCGTATTCAAGCGCATTTTTTGCCTATCATTTAGGACTTTATCTTGGCGGGTAAATCTTGGCAAATACAAATTATTCACCGTTATGTATTAGCAGTAACTCCCCATTTTTCCCGGACGAAAATAATTTCTCATGCTAACGAACATACAAGCGAGCTAAAAGAATTCGTGCATTTATTGCGGATCATTGTAAGACCCTTTTAAACATTGGTGCATAATAGCTCGTGTGTCATTCTGGTCGGAATGTAAAAAGTCCCGATACTAGGTCGGGACTTGGTGATAATTTCAGCTGTGGAGCTTTCGCTACCCCGTTCAGAATAATTTTCAGTACAAATATACATTCTCTTTGAGCCATTTTTATTAACCGATTTAAAAAAGAAAATGGCAGAGATAAAAATAGAAATGGACAATATCAATCCTCACTGTGCAGGCATTGATATTGGCAGCTAAAACGACTTTGTGGCGGTAGGACAAGCACTAGAAGACGTGAAAGTTATTGGAGTGTATGCCGATGATTTGACGGCGATTTGTTTACACCTTAAAGAACATGAAGTTACTTTAGTAGCAATGGAAAGCACAAGCAACTATTGGCAAAATTTGTATGTGGAACTCATCAAACACGACTTTGAAGTTACACTTGCCAATGGGAAATTTACCAAAAATATCAAGGGTAAAAAGACCGATGTAAAAGATGCACGATGGATTCAAAAACTACAATGTATCGGCTTGCTTACAAGCAATTTTTGCCTTATGAAACTACTGAAAAAATGCGTACCTATTGTCGCCAAAGGGAAAATATGATTGCTCTTGCTGCAGAAGCATCGCACAAAATGCAGAAATATCTAAAAATTCTAATTTTTCGCTTAGACGTGGTGGTTAATGATATTTGCGGACTTACCGGAATGGCAATCATCACAGACATTTGTAAAGGAAATCTTGACCCTGAAAAACTATCCGAACACCGTCATGGAAATTGCAGAAAATCAAAGGAAGAAATTGCAAAGGCGTTGAAAGGAAACAACCGTGGAGATTACCTGTTTGGACTGAAACAAGAACTCGAATATTATCAATTTTACCAAAAGAAAATTGCAGAGTAACCCACCAACAGATTATCTATTCCTTGACGAAAAAAGAAAACTTGGTTTAGAGAAGCGTATTAGAAAAAAATCGCTAAATTTGACCTGACTAAGGAAGATCTAGGAATCGTAACTTATTGAGTATGAATCCTGATAAATGACGTTAGTCAGAACGTAAAAAAGACAAAAATATTACAAAAGTTATGAAATTAGAAGATTTTGGATACAATGACAAACTCCAAAAGTTAAGAGTTGAGAATAATCTTGCAGACTTTGAGATTGGAAGGGTCATTGCGGAACATAAGGAAAGATATATTGTAAAAACCGAAAACGGTGAATTTGAAGCCGAAATAACAGGGAATTTGCGATTTTCAGCAAAAAGCCGTATGGATTTCCCTGCGGTTGGCGATTGGGTTGCATTGACAACGTATGATGCTGAATTTTCGGTAATCCATAAAATACTACCGAGACTATCAATGATTACAAGGCAAGCCGTTGGTCAATTTGGAGAGATACAAATAATTGCAACAAATATTGATTATGCATTTCTGATTCAAGCCGTTGACAGGGACTTTAATATCAACAGACTTGAAAGATACCTGACAATCTGTTATTCGTCTAAAGTAAAACCTATAATTGTATTGACTAAAACTGATTTAATAAATGAACATAAGATTACTGAAATTACTGACAGTATTAAACAACGAATAAAAGACATTGTAGTTTTTGCAATTAGTAACGAAACTCAGGATGGATACGAAGCACTTAAAATGACTATTGAAAAAGGGAAGACCTATTGTATGCTTGGTTCTTCAGGAGTGGGAAAGTCAACATTATTGAACAATCTCTCAGGGAAAACTTTAATGAGAACAGATTCAATAAGCCAAAGTACAAATAAAGGAAGACACATAACAAGTCATAGGGAATTGATTGTTCTTGAAAACGGTGGTATTCTTGTCGATAATCCGGGGATGAGAGAAGTGGGAATTGCTGATACTTCAAGCGGATTAGAAACTACTTTTGACAGGATTATCCACCTTTCGCTAAATTGCAGATTTAAAGATTGTACACATACAAATGAAATCGGTTGTTCAGTAATTAAAGCCGTTGAAAAAGGAGAAATTGACAAAAAGTCCTATGAAAACTATCTGAAAATGGAGCGGGAAAAAGCACATTTTGAATCAACAATTGAAGAGAGACGAAAAAAAGATAAAGAGTTTGGAAAAGTGATTAAGAACTACAAAAAGGATATGAAGAAAAATAAGTTCTGAACTTGAAATTAGAGACACGATTAAATTGAGAAAGATAGATATAACAACAAACACCGAACCGCTTACAAAGGCTATATGCAATAAGGGCTTCAGTGGTAATTCAAGCATTCTGCTCCGCATAAACTTCGGTGTAGTTGGGCAAGAAAGTAGCCCGCAATCCCTTACTGCATATAGCCTCAACCATTGCCTGCAATGGCACGGCGACAGTACTCAAACTGAACTTTACCAAAAAAATTAGTAAATTTGGACACTAAAAATAGAAATATAAAATTTAATGAATCTTTGGAGCAACGAGACAGAAATACAGTTTTTTAGGGAGGCTTTGAAAAATTTTGCTTCACCTGAACAACTATTTTACAAATTACAATCAGGTTGTTTTGCCTATATACCAAAAGGGACAGATGCAGAAGGGCAAACCTTACAAAGCAGAAACTCACTTATTGGACAGTTTATCGAAAAATGGAGTAAATCATTCTTTGAGCCAATTGCAAAAGAGTTAGGACTTTTTGCTGTTAATAGTGTTGTTTGTGATGAACTTGGTTTATCAAGACAAACAAGTGCTGATTTGGCTTTTTGTACTACAAACGACACAAACCAAAAAGCAGAAAATATAAAACTACTTTTTGAAATCAAAATGAGTGTTGTTTCAAATTATAAGTTTGAACAACCCGACTCAATACAATTAGTAGGCGACTATAAAGCACATAAAGGTCAACCCTCTTTGATGCGTTCAGACAGTATGTTGAAAGCAATAGGAAAATCTATAAACATTCGTGTTTCTGGAATTGCTTCAACAAAAATACTAGTTGTTGTTTTGGGTAACAGCCCAATAACTGACAGCTACTTTAAAAAAGTAGACTTTCTAAAAACTTCGGGCGTTATACAAGGTTTTTAGTCATTAAATCCAAAACCGACTAAAACAGATTATGTAAAAAACACTCCGAAACTTGGATTTCAAATAATATTAGACGGCGAACAGCTACTTAATAACTGTAAAGAGCTTGTGACCAACAATATGAATTGTTTTTCTTCGATGATTTCAAAATTGAAATTGGGAGAAATAATCCGAATAGCAAGCCAAGAAGCTACTGATATTGCTAAGGCAGAAAAATTATTTAATATTTTGGGTGTTCCCCTATCGGGTCGGACTATCCGTTCCAAGTCCTCGCTTCTCTGCGGGCTTTCCACTACTATCCCTAACGAAACAACGAAAGCAGCATAATACTATGGAAAATAGAAAATTTGAAATTAAAATTTATTATACGGGGTTTTGTACTTATGAAATTGAAGCACAAGATGAAGCAGAAGCAATTTTAAAAGCAAGAAAACTTCCCGTTAACCAAAATGAAATTATAACCAATTTAGAAAATTGGGAAGAAGCAGATACAGCAACAGAGATTGATAATGGAAAAAGTAAAATCTGAATTACCACTTAGTTATGTAACTATCAAGACAACTAAAAGTCGAATAGATAAAGGGCTTTTAGCTATTCCTGTTTCGCTAATTGATATTTTTCCAAAAGAAAAAAGTAATATTACTATTATAGATGAAAATGGTAAAGAAGAAACTAAATCCTTCACACCTTATAATAGTAGTAGCAGAGAATGTAGAATAGGGGGCGTAAAAAGATTTTATGATGAATTTAAAATTCAAAATGGTGATGAATTGGTAATTCAATTACTTGATGAAGGCAAATTCAAAATTATATCTGAAAGTAAATTTAAAAATACTTTTCTCAACACTTTGGGTGAATTTGAAAAATGTGAAAATGAACAAATTGCAGAAGAAAAACTAAACAATCTTTCCAAAATATCAAATATAGATAAAGCTCAAATTTTGACGAATGAGTTTGTAAAATTATCGAAAATTCCCATTTTAGACAGAAAGTCAAAAGTTGTTGAAAAAAGAGAAACTAAAGAGTATGTTCCTTTTTCTCTAAGAAAGGTTTTAACTCAAGTATATTCGGGGAAATGTCAGATAAGTGATTTTACGTTTTTAATGAAAAATGGAAAAGCGTATTTTGAAATTCATCATATAAATCCAGACAAAGGAAATCATTTTAAGAATTTACTTGTTGTAAGTCCCAATGTTCATTCTCAATTTACCTATGCTAATATTGAACAGAATTTTGACAATGAAGGTTGGCTGAGAAAAGTGAAATTTAATGATGATGTTTATAATGTATTTCAAGCAATAGACAAATTGCCTAACATTTTTGAAAAAGAAGTTCATTCTTAATATGCGTGGTGAAATCATTTGGAATAAAGCAGCAAGTGCTAGTCCATCAACGGCTTGGGGTAGTTGGCAAAGTGCAGCAAATCCAATTTTAAGAGACATTCACGAATATATTTTAGTTTTCTCAAAAGGCGGTTATAAAAGAGAGAAGAATGGAAAAGAAAACACTATTTCAAAAGAACAATTTATGGAATGAACAAAATCCATTTGGACAATGAATGCTGAAAGTGCAAGACGAATTGGGCACCCAGCACCATTTCCAGAGGAATTACCTTACAGACTTATTCAACTTTATTCATTTACAGACGACATTATTTTAGACCCTTTTATGGGAAGTGGTACAACAGGAGTTTCTGCTTTAAAATCAAACAGAAAATATGTTGGCTATGACATTTCACAAGAATACATAGACCTCGCAAACAAGCGACTTGAACCTTTAAAACAACAGACAAATATTTTTGATAATTTGACCAACACAATAAATGCCACTACAGGAAACAAGGTATTGGCAAAAAAGGGGCAGACGGAAGAAATTCAACATTTGTAATTCTATTTGGCTTTGGTACAAAATCCAAGCTGATTTATTTCAAATTCCCCTTCTTCGCCAATACCCGACCCGTTAGCGGCAAGCAGAACTGAACTCTACGAATAAACGAAAACGAAGAATGACAACATACATTTCAATTCTTAGAGGAATAAACGTAAGCGGACAAAAAATAATTAAAATGGACGCTTTGAAAAATATGTATGAAAAATTAAACTTTGAAAATGTACAGACTTATGTACAGAGCGGTAATGTTATATTCTCAGTAAAAGAAAAAGACACAAAAGCACTTGAGAAAGTAATCTCATTACAAATTGAAAAAGAATTCGGATTTAACGTACCTGTAATTGTGCTAAATACAAAAACATTAGTAAAAATTATTGAAAATAACCCTTTTGCGAAAAATGACCTGAAAGAAACTGAATTTTTACACGTAACTTTTTTAGCTGATATTCCGCCAGAATTTGATAAAGAAAAAATTCTTGAAAAGAAACAACTTCATGAAGAGATTGCTTTTTTGCCAAATGCAGTTTATTTATATTGCCCGAACGGATATGGAAAAACTAAACTCAACAACAACTTTTTGGAAAACAAACTTAAAGTACAAGCAACAACACGAAATTGGAAAACGACAAATGAACTTTTAAAATTAGCAACAAAATAATATGACAAATAAGTATCTACTTCACGGAAAGCTGACAGCAAAAGTTGGACACAAAGACGAACTTGCCAATATTTTGCTGGAAGCATCAAAACTTGTAGCAACTGCGAAAGGTTGTAAACTGTATGTAATCGGCAAAGATGAAAATGATACAAATGCAGTTTATATAACGGAAATCTGGGATAGCAAAGAAGACCACGACAACTCGCTAAATGTGGATGGCGTAAGAGAACTCATAATGAAAGCAATGCCAATATTAGACGGACAACCAACAAAAGGACAAGAACTTGAAATTTTAGGTGGGGCAGGAATATAAATAACTGCCAGCCGCTAACGGGCAGTTTGGCAAAATGGCGGGTTTAGTACTAAATTCAACTGTAGTTCTTCGTTGAACTTTTGTGCAAAACTGAACATTTATGTTTCGATTTTCGCTACTTCACAAAGCCACCGGCACGTTAGACAAAGTATTTTCAATATTCTCAAAAACACTTAGTTAGACTACAATCAATTCTGAACTGCCTGTCGAAAGAATTTCACAGCCATCTGGAGTAATCCATATATCGTCTTCAATGCGAACACCAAATTTTCCAGGTAAATATATTCCTGGTTCGATTGTAATTACTGTGCCTTGCGGAACTTTGCCTTTTGTATTTCTGAATGATATGGCAGGCGATTCATGCACTTCTATTCCTAATCCATGTCCAAGCGAATGTTGAAAATAGTCGGCATATCCAGCTTTGCCAATAATTTCTCGAGCAGTCATATCGAGTGAAGCTGCATTAACATCTGCTTTGGATGCAGCGATGGCGCTTGCATGCGCTTGACGCACAATTTCATACACTTTTCTGGCTTCTTTGCCCGGTTCGCCGCAAGCAACCGTTCGAGTTACATCAGAGGCAAATCCTTGATAATAAAAGCCAAAATCAAATATTATCATCTCTCCAAGATTGACAGCGCGTTCAGAAGCGCGACCATGCACCCATGCGCTATGGTCTCCTGCTACGGCAATTATATCAAATGATTCCTTTTCAGCTCCAAGCTTACGCCCACGATATGTGATTTCTGCCGCAAGATCACATTCACGAACTCCGGGTTTAATTAGAGGCAAAATTTCCTGAAACACTTGAAATTGAATATCTCCTGCCTTGCGTATCAGCTCAATTTCATGAGGATATTTAATCATTGTTTGCTTTTCAACAATACCTGATAAACGTTTCAATGAAATTCCGGAAAGATTTTTTTTAATTGATCGCAAAGTAGCATCTGTAATGCGCGATGGATCAAAAGCCAGCGAATGTACTTCTGATAAAAGATTATTTATTTTCAAAAAATTTAAAGGATCGCGCTCGATATGAATACTCAACGCTTTGACTGGATATATCTCGGTTTTTACTTGTTCTGTATAGCGATCGTCGGTAAAAAACCATGATTTTTCACTGCATATTATTAAAATGCCATTCGAACCGGAAAACCCTGTAAGGTATCGAATTGACGGCAGATGATTAATATAGAGAGCGTCTATACGTTTGGAATTCAGTTCTTTGCGAATTGCTGTAAAACGAATTTCCGCCACTTCGGCAGGCGTTGGTATTAAAGTATTCTTTTTAGCCACAGATTTCTCCGATTATCAATGCAACTGATTTATTTATAAAGATATACTATGAAAAATAATTTGGTGACGCCTTTGTGATAATTACATCGTGCGGATGTGATTCGCGCAGTCCTGCTGCCGTCATACGGACAAATTGCGCACTTTCTTTCATTTCTCTCAAAGTCCTGCAGCCGCAATATCCCATTGCTGCGCGCAAGCCGCCGCAAAGCTGATAAATAGTATCGCTGACACTTCCCTTAAACGGCACCCTTCCTTCAATGCCTTCTGGTACCAACTTAGCAATTTCATCTTCCACATCTTGAAAATAACGATCGGCCGAACCTTGTTGCATTGCATTAAGCGAACCCATACCGCGATACATTTTATAAGCGCGTCCCTCAAACAATATTTTTTCTCCTGGGCTTTCTTCATGTCCGGCCAGAAGTCCACCCACCATGACAGAATCTGCTCCAGCTGCGATAGCTTTGGCAATATCTCCAGTTTGCTTGATTCCTCCATCGGCAATTACTGGAATACGCTCGGAAGAAGCGCTCGACACTACATTCATAATTGCCGTAATTTGCGGAACACCAACTCCGGCAATAACGCGAGTTGTGCAAATGCTTCCCGGTCCAATGCCTACTTTCAAAGCATCAGCTCCACAGTCAATCAATGCTTTTGCAGCATCGGAAGTTGCAATATTGCCGGCAACTATTTGCAAATTGCCAAATTGTTTTTTGAGTGTTGCAACCATATTCATTACTTTGCGTGAATGACCATGCGCCGTATCAACAAATACGACGTCAACTCCCACAGAAGTTAACGATGCAACTCTTTCTAGCGTATCTTCGCTTACTCCAACTGCAGCACCAACTAATAAGCGCCCAATATCATCTTTTGCTGCATGGGGATATTTTTTCTTCTTCTGAATATCTTTAAATGTAATAAGACCAATGAGTTTCCCATAATTATCCACTACCGGCAATTTTTCAATGCGATGAGCTTGCAGAATTGCTTCGGCTTGTTCGAGAGTAGTGCCCTCGGGTGCTGTAATCAGTTCATTGCTTGTCATAACTATTGAGATATTCACTCGGCCATCAGTTTGGAAACGCAGATCGCGGTTCGTTACAATGCCAATCAATTTGCCCGATTCATCAACGACAGGAAATCCGGCAATATGATATTTATTCATCAAAAGCAATGCATCAGAAACTGTATTATCGCTTCGCAATGTTATGGGGTTACGGATCATGCCGCTCTCAGACCGCTTAACTTTATCAACTTCATCAGCTTGACGTTTGATGGACATATTCTTGTGAATCACGCCTATTCCTCCTTCTCGCGCTAAAGCAATTGCCATTTCAGATTCTGTTACTGTATCCATCGCTGCAGAAAGTATTGGGATATTCAAAGCAATGGAGCGAGTTAAGTTCGTGGTGAGAGCAGTTTCGCGAGGGAGCAAATCGGAATAAGCTGGAATCAAAAGCAAATCATCAAAAGTCAAGCCGTCGTTGATTATTTTATCATGTCGCATTGGATAAACCCTATATCATTTTTTAAAAATTTCGATTATGACGCTGATAACATTAGCAGTATTGTTAAGATAATATCAACAACTAAGCATAAGGTCATTGCAGTATTAAAGAAAAAAGCCGCCATTTTTAAGGCGGCTTTTTATATTGAAGCGTATTTATGCAATTGTTACTTCATTGCATAGATAAACATCGTGAATGGCATTCAGCAAAGCCACACCCTCTTTCATCGGACGCTGGAATGCTTTTCGACCTGAAATAAGCCCCATTCCTCCTGCTCTCTTATTTATTACAGCAGTTGCAGTCGCCTCAGCAAAATCATTTGATCCGGATGCTCCGCCAGAGTTTATAAGTCCAATTTTTCCCATATAGCAATTTGCCACTTGATAGCGGCATAAGTCAATTGGATGATCGGACGCCAACTCTGTATACATACGCTTGTCCAATTTTCCATACGACGATCCGCCCATATTCATTGCTGAAAATCCGCCATTGTTTTCTGGGAGTTTTTGTTTTATTATATCTGCTTGTATAGTTACGCCAATATGATTTGCCTGACCGGTAAGATCGGCGGAAACATGGTAATCCTTATCAGTTTTAAAGGCAGTGTTTCGCAGATAGCACCATAGAATTGTTGCCATTCCTAATTCATGAGCATGCGCAAATGCTTGAGCAATCTCAACAATTTGCCGCCCACTTTCTGGTGAGCCGAAATAAATTGTAGCACCAATCGCAGCCGCGCCCATTTCACAAGCTTCTTGCACTGTGCCAAAAAGAATTTGATCGAATTTATTCGGGTATGTCAATAGCTCGTTATGATTAATTTTAACAACATACGGTATCTTATGCGCATACTTGCGAGCAGTCAATCCCAAAACTCCAAAAGTTGAAGCAACGGCATTGCAACCGCCTTCAAGAGCTAGATCAACTATATTTTCTGGATCAAAATAAGCAGGATTTTTTGCAAAACTTGCACCAGCTGAATGTTCAATGCCCTGATCAACCGGTAAAATAGATACATATCCAGTATTTCCAAGCCGTCCAGAATTTAATATCCACTGCAAATTGCGCAGAACGCGATTATTACGGTCAGAATACGCGTAAACACTTGATATTGTATTAGATGAAGGTAGTGTTAATTGATCTTTTGAAATAGTGGAACTGACATGATTCAACAAATAATCGGCATTGGCTCCAAGATTTTCAACAATACGCTCTATCATAATTGCACCTTTGGAAATATATTGTAAAAACTTTCCACAAAAATACTTGAAAATATGGCTATCTCGCTTTTGCCTTTTGTTTTTTTCTTGGCGGCAGTGTAGAATTGCAATATGACCGCAATGATGCAAGCAAAGGATAGAAATCAGTGCGAAAACCTCCCGGAAAACCTTTAGTTTCGGTAAAGTTTACAGTCGTTTCTGTGCCGCGGAACTGAATAGTTGTTAAAACCGTCATATTTACATGATGCCCCACACTGTCATATTGCAGCGAAACCATAACCTTGCGAACGCTTGTGCCATCGTTAATCCAACGGTAAGCGCTAACAAAGTTATAGCCGGTTGAATCTATAAGATAATTCAGCGCCTGCAAAGTGTCGGAAATTGCACTATTAAATTGCCATGAAGAACAAATGCATGAAATTGGCATGGAAATATTAGTTGACCCGCAAGAATAAAATAAAAGCGAGCCGCCAGCCAAAAAAACAATTGAAATAATTATTCTAAAGTTTTTTAATATCTCGCACATTATTTTCCAAGCATTATACTGAACATTAACTACATCTCTTTCACTGCAAAAATATCAATGCCTTTCATATAAAAGAAATGCCTGCAAAATTTGCAGGCATTTCATCAATCGTTTTGAACTATAAGCGATGTATTATCGCAGTATTGACATTGGCATTGTGAATATTGTCGTGCCTGTTGAAACTCGAACAAAATACAGTCCTGATTCTAATCCGCTTGCATCAATCGAGCATACATTGTCGCCATTAGTTACAGACATTTCAAATGAACGGATAGCTACACCAAGAGAATTGACAATGCTAATGCTTCCGATGCCTGAGTTTGCTATAAATCTCAACATAGCCAATCCATTTGTTGGATTTGGGTATATTGACGCATTGAATGTGGCGGCATCTTCAATAACCCCAGTCGGGGATGTCGGCGTCAAATCAATATCGCGGCCGTCATACACCGAATTTGCAGTGTAATCTATCGTGGCAAAGAAATTAGCTTGATCGTAGTTTGGTTTGCTTAAAACCACATTGAAAGCGCCTGTCCCAACCTCAGAGAGTAAATACGATCCGTCCGAGTCACTAAATCCATAATCAGCGATTTGTCCGTTATCATCATAAGCAACAACAAGAACGCCTGGAAGCGGCAAAGCGCCTTGCACATTATCGCCTTTTATAATTCCATGACCGGAATTTGTGTGCCCATGAATACGTCCGCCTCCGATTTTACCTTCCATTTTACGCAGTTTAACAATTACCATTTGATCGAGCATTGTTTCGCCAATTTCAAGTTGAGTTGCCTCTTTCCAATTAATTGTGGCTAAAGCATCTTTTCTATAAAATCCCGGTACCCAATCGCGTGAATTTGAAATTCCTAAAATAACATATTTTCCCGGAAGTAGATTTGCAATAGAGAAATTACCATTTGCATCAGTTTCAACGGATGCGCTCATGAACTTTGAATCAATTTTTTCATGATTGCGAATGATCCTAATTGCAATCGCTCTGCCTGCAATGCCATTTCCATCTGAATTAACCAACATGCCTAAAAATCCATTTTTAAACGTTGGGCGTTCAGGCAATGTAAAATTAATTTCGCGATTTGCTTCGAGTTTGATAGAAGCTGCCTCTTGAGGATTCTGAGTATTGTCATAAAATATTGGTTCATATTTATTGTCTAACGGTGTTGCAACTGCCACATAAGTGAAATTATCAGGCAAGTTAATGGAGTATTTGCCGCTGTTATCGGTGCGAGCCATAAATTGCATTGATTTTTCTTTGTTCAAAGATCCGTTGCTTTCTTTCACAATGAAATTGACAACTGACATTATGCCATTTCCATTTTGAGTGGAAGCTATGCCAGAAACAGCATATATTTTAGGCGGTTCACGACGCTGAACGGAAATTTGAATAAATGCCGAATCCATGCACTTTACAGGAATTTTTGTTGATTTTTCTATGGTTTCCGCATCTTGATACCATTCAGGAATAATTTCATCACCTCCAACAATTACAGCATATACTCCTTCAGGCACGCCTATTGAAAAATTGCCGTTATCAGGATTGATCAAACCTTTAAAGCGTCCGTTTCCTTTATCGGTGCGAATTGCAGACATCCAGATTTTCTTCAATGGTTTTCCGTCCTTGTCAAGGATTCTGCCATTAATAGTTGCACACAATATAGGTCTTTCATTGCAATTCTCATCGCGAACATTTATTTCCCATTCCTGCTTTGCAGTAAGACTTGTCCCCGGAATAGTTGCCACAATTGTTGCTTTGTATTCGCCAGTTTTGATAGGAGTCCAGCGAATAACGCCTGTTTGTTCGTTAATTGTCATTCCGTCCGGAGATTCTTTTAATGAATAGACAGCAGTTACAGGTATATTTTGCGCATTTATTAAAATAGGCTCATATACATATTCTTTGCCAACGCAAGCCATAGTTTTGGGCTGGCTCTTAAAAATTATATCATCTTTTTTTGCTCCTTTGCCTATTTTTACTTCAAATCGCTGGTCAACAGTCAGTTCGGGATGTCCGTCGACTCTGGCGCGAATAACAACCACATAAACCCCTTCTTCTTGCGGAGTCCACACAATGCGCCCTGTTTGAGAGTTAATCTCCACTCCTCTTGGGCCATCTACAATTGAGTAAATTATTTCTAGTGTTTTATCTGGAAAATAAATTGCCTTAGATTCATACACCCACTCTTTTCCAACAGTTCCTTCTTTAGGTGGTGTAGTTGTAAACATAAAATCTTGGTTATTATCATCTATTGAAACTGTCCAATCTTGCAACGCATAGATTGTTGAATCAGATATAAGATAAGCGCGTATGAGAACTACATATCTGCCCGGCGATGTCGGAGTCCAAGTAATGCGACCCGTTTCGGGATCTATCTCCATTCCATAAGGTCCTTTGTCAATTCTGTATCTAATGCCGTCTCTACTGTCATTATACTTTGCCTGAGCTTCGTAAACATATTGTTTGTTGATTTTTGCAGTAGTTGACGGTGTTGTTACAAATTTTACTCTTGGACTTTCATTTTGAATATTTACAACTTTTATTGGTGTTCTATCGCTTTCACCATCTGCATTGTAGGCGCGAACAAAGAAAGTCCATACACCTGTTTTATTGGAAATGGTTGCAGATAAATCCTGCGTTTCGCGAATCATCTCAAATTTCGACAAATCTTCCGTTTCACCTTGTGCAGCGTAAATATGATATCCAATAGCTGTAGGTCCTTCACTATTTGCCTTCCATGATAATTTTACAACGGCGGGATTTCCGCTTACAGTTGTAGTAAATTCTTTTGGCCTTCCGGGCGTTGCGGCTATTACAGCCGAAACGCTGCAAAACGCCAACAATAACATCGGCAGAATAATTCGCCGAACGTGATGAAATAGGAACATAAAACCTCCGTTAAGTAAATAAAGTTCGAGTATACAAGAAAAACTCGAAACTAATTTTGACAAATGTATATCAATTGCAAGTAATAATCTGCCATTCAAAAGAACGTTACAAATTTCTGATTTATTGCCAAATATTTTTATAATATGGATTTGACTTTATTTAAAAGGAAATTACATTGGGTGTTTATAAAGACATTATGTATAAAATTCATGGTTTGACAGCCATGCTCTCAAAAAACGTTCGGAGCAATATCTTCACGATAGCCCTGAGATTTTTTCCATGCTAACTTCGTACTTTTCTCAAGAATTGCAATTATCTTAAGCGTTAGCTCATCACATACGGCATATCCTTGCGAAGTCAATGAAAGTCGTCCGTCATTTTTTTTAATTAACGAATTATCTCGCCATACTTTTTCACTGTTTCCCAGCACATCCGATATATCTATTCCGAAATCTTGTTGGAACTCTTTTAATCGTATTCCTTTTGCTCGCAGTTCAAGGAATATCCTTTCGTACATTTTTTCGTTTTTCTCTAATGTTTCGGTATTGGCAATCGGCAATTGTCTTTTTTCTATCATGGTGTTATACTTTGAAATATTCCGGTAATTCCAATAGCGCGTAGAATCAATAAATCCGTGCGCAGACGGACCAAAGGCAAGGTATTCTTCACCATTCCAATACAAGAGATTATGCCTGCATTCTTTGTCTTTCTGGGCAAAGTTTGACACTTCATATTGTATAAACCCATTATCAGACAATAGTTCAATCGCTTCGGCATACATATCTGAATCTTCGCTTTCATCGGCAGGTTTTATGCGTCCTTGAGCAAGTTGAGCAAATATCGGCGTTCCTTCTTCATATATTAGAGAGTATGCAGAAATATGCTCCGTTTGAAGATAACTCGCTTCGCGCAAAGTTTCACGCCACGAATCTAAAGTTTGAGAAGGTAATGCAAACATCAAATCAATATTGACATTATCAAAGCAGGCTTTTCTTGCCAAATAAACAGCATCTCGCGCTTCATCGGCAGTATGAATTCGCCCCAAAAATGAAAGCTCGGATTGATGGAAAGATTGGATTCCAAAACTTAGGCGGTTTACACCTGCATCTTTATATCCGCGAAGCGATTCTAACGTCACCGTCCCGGGATTGCATTCCATCGTAATTTCTGCATCGCCTGCTATATTAAATTTATTTGCGAGAGTGTCTATTATGCGAGTTATTGTTGGCGCTGGAAGCAGCGACGGCGTTCCTCCGCCTAAAAAAATAGAATCTATAGTGCCATATTGTCTAATTTCAGCTCTCATTTGAATTTCATAAAGCAGATATTCAATAAATACTTGCATCTGCTCTGTACGTTCAACAGAATAGAAATCGCAATACACGCATTTTTTTTCACAAAATGGAATATGAAGATAAATGCCAAACATTTTCAATTATCAATATGGTAAAAATCAATGATGTAAAAATGATTTCTGCTAAAAAAATGTATCTACACTTCTTTCTCTTCTATATATAAATCGCCGCGCCACAATGGAAATAAACCAATGCAACGCGGCGTTCTATAAGCATTATAGCAAGTTAATTGTTATTTTCTGATTATTATTGTTTTGCTGTCAGAAAACTGTCCACTTGTCAGACGTATCGTATACAAGCCTGCCCCAAATTCATCAATAGGTATTACCGCATTATACGAACCTTCTTCGAGAATACCGCTGAAAGGAGTTGCAACTTTTTCCCCCAAAGAATTGAAAATTTCAAAAGTTGTGCTGCCGGTTATTCCTACGCTATATTCAACACTGATTGCTCCGCCTTTTGCCGGATTAGGCGTTACATTAGTTAAGCCGTAGGATATGCCGCTTCCACGAACAAGCCGCCCATTTTCGAAACATGTCGTATATGTAACTTCTGCAGGTTTGCTGTCGGTTGCCAAGCAAGCAATACGGCTCGGAACTTTTATATCAAGCCCAATTGGATATTTCAGCGTGTCGGCCAACATTACTTGAAGTTGGACATCAATCAGCGATCCATCGGCATTTATAGGCGCTGTTCCATGGGCAGTGAGCAGAACAATATTTTTTGCTCCCGCGCTACTTTCCGAGCTGCTTACTGTCCATCCTGCTGGCAATCCGTTTGGCACTGCGTTTTTAAACATAAAAAAGCGGCTGTTAAAAGATAATTCGGCAGTAAAGCTTGTAATTCCAGCATCACTCCAAGTTTGACCTTTTTCCATCGAACCATTAATTTGAATAGTTATGGTTTTTCCTGGTTCGGATAATTGTGTTTCAGGGGTTAGTTTATAATGCGAGTTTACCTTATAGCCGCTTCCAGTCAAAGCCACAGCGAGATTTGGATTAACTGTATTTTCAATTTCAAGAGCAGCGCTATAGTTTCTTTCATCTGTCGGAGAAAATACTATATCAAATTCAACGAATTGCTTAGATAGTACAGTCATTGGCAATGATGGTCTGACAGCAAAAGAAAATACCGATGCGTCAGAACCGGTAAAAGTAAACTTTGTAATGTTTAACGGAAAATCGCCCGTATTATTTACACGTAGCTTTCTAGTTTGAGTATTGCATGTCAAAATATTGTCATAAGGCGGAATACTTGCATCAATTCCGGGTACACCGACAGTTTTGCCATATCCAATTATATCAACCGAATTGGGAACGCGAGGCGCCTCATCTGGACCAGGCGCTGCATCCGACATTATATCGAGAGAGATAAAACGACGCCCAACGGCGGTTGGCGTAAATTTAACACGGAAGCGAATGCTGTCATTCATAGGAACAGTAAAATTCTGCGGAAAACCGGTTTGATCATCCGGAAAAGTAAAATCAGTTCTATCTCCAGCCGACGAATTGAGATTTAACGAATAGACCTGAAGATCTGCCGAAGTGCTAGGATTGCGAATTACTGCATAACCGTCTTCGGGGTTTTGATCGCCGACGATTGTTGTGTCTTTAAATATCCAGCCGGTTGGATTGATTTTTGGCAAAATTCCAATACCGTCAAGATTTCCTTCGATTTTGGGTACGCTTTCAGCAAACACCGGCACAACCGTATTGTGATGCGTTGCTTCGTTCGCCGGCTCATATTCTACATCAACGATTACTTTATTGCCTTTTGGACGAATAACAATCGGATTTGAAGCGCTTATATTGGCAGGGCGAGTGCCAATTATGCGAAAATTAGGATTTGATGCATCGTTTAGCTGAACTCCTACAAGTGTTACGTCAGAAGTACCTGAATTAGATATTTCTAGTGTTGCTTGCTTGATTGTCTTAACGCGGCGTTTTTTCCAATCCCAAGAAGTTATTTCTGGTCCGGGACTGCGTCCGCTGCCTTTCCATAAAGAATTAGGATTGCAATCGTTTCCTTCGCTGTCAGATTCTAAAGTAACGATTATACTGTCGGCTGCCATCTTGTTCGGTTCAAAGCATGCAGAGAGTAATGCGACCGAAGATTTTGGAGCTATTTTAAATGGAAATGCAGGGTTTGTTGGGTTCGAGATAGAAAATGGAGGACGAACACCTGAGATATTGGTTACTAATAAAGTGTCTGTTCCTTTATTGGTTATGCGAAGTCCGCTTCCGCTTTGTTCTTTGCATGTTTTAGAGCCGATTGTTACCGCGCCGGCATCCCAAAGCGGCTCTACATCTATGCAAGGGCGAATTCCGCGCCCTAATACTTGAACTGCAAAACGCGCACATTCTGTTTTTACTACAAGCGAATCGTTATCGGTGTCTGTTGGATCTTTGCTTTCTCTAATTGGTTTGTATTCCATTTGCAAATCATGCGTTCCATTGCCTGGTATTTCTATTTCTGGAGGAGCGCCACCGCCTACTATTGTAAATTCTTTTTTTAACAGCAGTTCTATAGAGCTTATTTTAATTGGCACCGCGCTTTTATTTCGAAGCGTTACCGTAAATGGTTTGGTTCGATTAACGCGAATTTCACCGGCTTTAATGGGATTTGGTTCAAACACAAGCTTGTCAGCAATATATTCGACACTGTCAATAGTGAAATTGCCAGCTCTGTCAAACACTATAAATATCGCTTTAGCATCTTTGGTTTTATCTATTACTTTTAGTCGAAAATCAAACCTTGTAACTTTGGGGTCAGGTATAATTTCATCGGCAGTCACATACTCCAATATGTAATTTTTGCTTAGCGAATCAACCAATAAAATATCAGCAATGCCCTGGTCAATTTGTGCAGTATCAGGCGGAGGCCCGAAGTTTCGCAGTTCGGTTGCCGTGTAGTCATAATCGCCGCACTTATCTTTGCGAGTCAGTACCGGGGGCAGAGTATCGCGCTCATCTAATTTCTTTAACGCCATGGCAGCAGGCCAGCCATAAGAATTGAAAGCGCCATAACCGTAAATATATCCGCCAAATCTTGTTTCGCTTTTTACTTGATGAGCGCCCGGACCCAAATCAGGCCTAACCCAATAGAGATTTGTACCCGGAATGCGTTGATTGAGATATGACGGATATTTTCGATAAAGCGAATCGCCGTCCATAACAACTGATTTCAGTTTATTTCTGTTAAAATCCGTTGAGTCGCCTTCAACTATAAGCCCAAGATAATTATTCAGGAATGCGCTCAGAGTAGGAGTTTGAAAAACCGTTGCTTTTAAATATTGCTCTAAAGGAGTAATCACAATCATATATGGATCAAAGAAATCACCGGCATCCCAATTAGCTGAATAAGCGTATTGCAAGAGCAGAATCGGACCATCCGCTTCCCAAACCGACATTCCTCGAATTCCTTCTACCGCGCCAACTCCTCCCCATGTATTAAAGAAATCGACAAAGTCATTTTTTGCTATCACTCCAGAGCGCTGTCCTATTAGCGCTCCTGTTTTGAGATCGTAGTACTTCATGTTAAACTTTGTATTCGGATTCGCGGCAATAATTCGGAAATAATCGCCTTTGCCTTTGCGGTCAAATTCGATAGTTACGTATTTTTTGCCCCATGCCTGAATAGGCGGCATCATTTCTACAAGATAATCGCGCCCATTTTGCGCTTCGGTTGGAATTATGCAGCGCATATGATAGGAAAGAAAGCCGATTGGCTTGGTTGATGTAACTCTTGAACCGCTCAAATCAAAGCTTCCCATTGTCAGACCGTCGCCTCGAACGCAATAGACCTGCCCACGATCGAGAGTAATTTTAAAAGGAGCTACGTTTCTGTTATTGCGTCCTCCCAGCGTACGACCTTGCCCGTTTGCATTTCGTCCGCTTAGTTGTATAGAAACTTCGGTTTTATCCTCGGATGCAACTATCATAAATCCGCCTGCCCATTTGCGTACTTCGCCAAAATCATAATATCCGCAATGCATGTACTCGCGTCCCCATGTGCTTGTTGGCAACGCTAAAAAGCCATCAGTAGTAACATCCTTTGCATCCATAACATACACAGAAATAGGATGCTTGGAGTAAACATGAATGCCCTTGTTCTCTGCTTTTTCACTTGTGGCAACTTCCCATCCCGGTGATACTGTGCCATCTTTTGTCGAAAAAGTTGTTATTTTTTCGGCTTTGACTTTCTTTGTCATCTTAAAGCCCTCGAGCGGCACTTCGACTGTTACTTCTGTATCATAACTTGAAGTTATATAGAACTCGATGCCAAGCATTGGCTGCACAACATCGTCATTCATCGGGATGCCGAACCAATAATCTCTGCCTTGAGCAGCATTGTTCAGCAGATATTCGGCTGATGGAACTTTCTTTAAGATTTGCTCTGACTTTTTATCTTGCGCTGAGAGGTCAAATGAAAAGTTTGTGCAAAAAAGAAGCAAAAAAAGAAGGAATATTGAAGCATATCTATGCATTGTTGTTACCCTAAAATTTAAAATGTTTGAAATTGATTTTTTCAAGAAATAAAAAAAGTTTCCATTTATCTATTGAACTTTGGTAAATTAACACATTTATTTGTAACAAATATCTTGTTTGTTTGTACCACGTTTATTAACTGAACTGCTTTGTAAATGCAAATCATAATTTGTGACTTTTACGGGATATCTATCAAGATTGGATAAATCAATAACACAAAATTCTCCTATTCGTATCATAATACATCAAAATTCATTTTTTCTAGTTACTTTCTGTTTGTGTAAATAAAATCGATTTATACTTTGTCATATCAACAATATTATCAATGAGCCCACTCCGAAAAGTTAACCAATATTTCAAATCAAAGAAAACATGGTGAAAAAGTACAGTTTTTACTCATTTTTAAGTGAATAACGGCAAAAAACGACTTTTTTAGCTCTTGAAAGATAAGTTTTTTGAAAAGTAGTGAATCTTTCGTCTGCAAATTTTATTAAATACATTTTCGGAGTGGGCTCAACATATAGATTTTCCTCATGAAAAACAATCTCAGTACTTCACTCATTCTCATAAAGATATGTTATGCGGCGCACATTAGTAATACTGCTGATCATACCCTTTTGCTTGGTAAAAGTATATGCAACTGACTTAACTTTCGGTGAAATAATATCGCCCGCCGACGGACAGAAACTTAATGCAAATCAATTTTTATCAATTACTTTTCAAGTTAAGAATATCAATGTGCTTCCTGCAAATTCCTATATGGTAATCGCAGTAATTACTTCCAAAACTGATAACAAAAAAGTCTATGAAAGCTCAGTGTCCGGAGCAGATATTGTGCCTGGGACTACTCAAACTCTCTCGATGCCTCAACAATGGCTTATGGAATTCGGAACTTTCTCTTTAGAACTTCATATCGCTTTTGCGCAGGATATTAATCCTGCAAATAACAATAAAATTATTGAATTAGCTGTTTCACCGTGTTGTTTTGGCATCGAACGATGGAGACGCGGACCTGCTCCGATGATCTTTCGCAATTTAAATATTTTCCCAAAAGGCGAACAGCTTCAACGTATGAGACCGGGCGACCTCATTGCAGTTTCTGCTTATGTTCAGGATTTTGACATGTTGGAACAGAACTGCGTATGCGTTGTCAATGGCGATTCTTTGCGCACAACACGATTCGCCGGACCCTATCAGGATCAAATCTCTTACACATGGTCGCTGTCAGGTCCGGGAAAATTGATTCAGCCGGAAGGAAATGAACGGTCTGCAGTTCTTTATGAAATTCCTCTTTGCGACACAAGTCCGGCAATTATTCAATGTACTGTGGCAAATACAACAAACAGCGATAAAGCCGCCGATGAAATAATGAAGGGCGGCGTAATGTTTCATTTTTCTGTCGCCCCTAATTTACTGCCGGCAAATAGCCGTGACATTGGCAATGCGCGTTTTCTTTCTGTAATCCCTACTATTGATACTTTCAAAGCTGGAAACGATGAACTATTAGAGCCAAGTGCTAAAACATCCTGCACTCCCGACTCGCCTCAATGGCTGCAAAGCGCTCCGCTCTCTGCAAATTCAATTCAGAGTAAATCCAGCGACTTAACCTGTCCGGATTATCTCGCATTACTATATGTGACAGCTGACGACTTTGACTCTTTGCTTTGGAGATGCGATGCCAGCGAAAATGATGCTTGCAGAACATCGCGAAGCCCGATCACACACATTCAGAGCGATGCACTTCAATACGATTGGTCGCTTGTCGGCGGTTCGGGAGTTTTCCCGCTTGGGTATACTGGTCAGTGTGTCGTCTTTTGGCGAGCAAAAAATGATACGGCATTGGTTCAATGCAGAATTACAGACAGCCGACTGCAATATAAAGACGAGCAGATAATTTTAACAAAACATGTTGGCAAAGCAAAAAACCCAAAAGCATACATTGGAGTTGGAAATATAAGCTACAGTAAATTAGGAATTAACTTTGGCGACAATAAACAGTTGGAAGATGCCGCGTTGCTGGCCGACAAAAGTTATTCCAAAGTCGGATATGATGTGGATTTCGATGCATACGCGGCTCTTGTTCCAAATCAAAGCGTTCAAAGAGCTTTGCGAGATCCTTGCACACAAGCAGTGTGGATCGTAGGACACGGAACCAATGAAGACAGTCAGTTCAAAGGCACAATTGAATTAAGCGACGAGAAAAGTTTTACTCCTTATATCATTACAAAAGCTGCTAAAGATGCTTTTACCTGCAATAAGCATCCATTTTTACGTGAATTAGTACTCATGGGCTGCTATTCTGGGCTTGCAAAATGGGGCAATGCAACTTTCTCATCAAGAATCTACGGCTTCCCGGGACAACTTTGGAATGCTCGCTGGTTCATGCATGAAGTTTATAATTGGGAGCAAGATCAGCATTTTCCGCCTGAAGCTCATGATCTGCGAGTGCCTTAAATCAAAGGAATGTTTTCATCTATTTACAGTATATTTATCTCTAATGTATAGAGGTAGCTATTATGAAATCTTTTATTGTATTATTATCTGTTGCAGGCATTTCTTTTTCAATGCTGTCAGCGCAAGTGCGCTGGCTGTCGCCTACTTTATTCGGGACAGGCGATTTGCGCTCTGCTGCAGCATCTCAATCAAGCATTGTTGTATGCGGCGCCGGTCAAATGTTCTTTTCGGTCGCCGGCGAGCAGTTCAAGCAAGCAGAAATGCCGTACAGAGAATTTGAAATGAACGATGTTACATTAGTATGGGATAAAATTTTTATTGCTGTAGGCGAAAGCGGCGTAATACTTCGTTCTACGAATAATGGAGCTTCTTGGACGCAAACTGCCAAATTTTCTTCAAGTTTAAATAGCTGCGCAACGATCGTTGGCAATGGCGTAATTATGGCTGTTGGCCGGAATGGATTAGTGGTTCGCTCGGGCGATGCCGGCGGAACATGGGCCGAGTTGCCTCAATTTACAAGCGAAGATTTATATTCAATTTCCGAAACAGGTCTTTCTGTTCTTATAACCGGAGCCGGCGGTTTGACTGCCATTTCCTCAAACGGAGGCGGATGGTGGTCTGTCGTCGAAAGAGCAGTTGACGACGATATTCACGCTTCGATCGTACTCTCTCCTCAAAATTACTTTATCGGAGGAACAAGCGGAACAATATATGCTACAAGCGATGGTGGAGCTTCATGGAATAAATCATTTATAGACACTAATTTTGCCTTTCAGCATATCCGATTCGTATCGTCCCAAATCGGTTATGCTCTTGGCGCAGCCGGTCGCATTGTGCGAACAACTGACGGCGGCGCAACATGGAACATTATTAATTTTGGCAATACCGGATTTCTATTCGATGCCTTCGGCACAGGAAACAATGCCGGTTTGATCGGCGAGGCAGGCGCTATTTTATATAGTACGGACAACGGCAATTCATGGACTCCCGCGATTCCTCCGACCAACTCAATACTCTACAGCATACGTTACGACAATGCAAAATCTCTTTGGGCAGTAGGCGAACAAGGTACAATTATTAATTTTTCCAATGGTTTAGGGCATTCTATTACTTCACCTGCCGCAGAAGCAATCACAGTGCTTTCGGCAGACAATCAAATTGTAATAGCCACAAAAAACGGTGCTATTTTCACTTCAATCAATAAAGGCGCTTCATGGAACAAAGCTGATTCTGCCGGAAAAGCTATTGGCGGAATTTCAAAATTTGCGGAAGAAGTTTATATCGCTGTCGGAAAAGACGGTTTGATTCTACGTTCTTCAGACAACGGAACTACATGGAGCCGAATTACTGCGCCTATAATAAAATCATTTACTGCTTGCGCCACGAATGGCAATGGAATTGGCATTATCGTTGGCGACTCTGGAGCAATTCTACGAACTACAGACGCAGGACTAACATGGAATTATTCTTTGCATGGAAATGTGGTTCTACTGTCAGCGTCTTTTTCAGATGAGAATCATTGCATAGCTGCCGGAGATCACGGAACTCTTTTGCGAACTTCTGATGCTGGATTAACATGGCAGAAAGCAAATTCTCCTGATTCAACAGTCGCATGGACATCGCTTTCATTTGACAGAACAACACAAGGTGGCATTTTAATTTCGCTTGAAGGAGATATTTATGCAACTTTTAATGGCGGAGAAACATGGCAAAGCAGAGCGAAAACCGGAGCCTTGTGTCTGAGTGCTGATTTTCGAGATAATACGGCCGCAATATGCGGCGGCGGCGGAGCAGTTATTACTATTGATGGAATTGTATCGGTTAGGGAAAACAAACAATCTGCTTCTTTTTTGGCAGAACTGCATCCAATGCCGGTAAAAAATATTTTCGAATTGTCTCTTTGCTCGCCCTCATTTCAGAATATTCGTGTTTCAGTAATTTCTTTGGAAGGATCTGAAATATTTTCACAACACGCTGAAATGCCTGTTGGCAATTCATCATTACAGCTTGATATTGGTCAGATGACGAGCGGAATTTACCATTGCCGTATCGCTTCACCATTAGAATCTGTAGTTCTGCCTCTGATAATTGTCAAATAATAAACGATAAGCCCCCTCTTAAAATGGTGTTTAGTTAATTGAAGAAATTAGTAAAATAAGATAAAATAATTCATAATATTATTCAAAAGTCCATGCAAAACAACAATATGTGATCTACGATGATTATAATTGTCGGAGATTTGATTGAAACCGGCATATTTCTGCCAGATAAATGCGATAATAATCGCTTTTTATGCGATTTCTGACGCCCTTTGACATGGCTCTGCAACGTAGTTGGCTATGCGAACAATATTTATCCATAAACAACGACAGCGAGACCATAGACGCTGCTTCTGAATGCCGCGATATTTTGATTTGTTGTTGCGCAACGAGCAACAGAAGTGAAATACCGTGCTTTCGACGTTGTTGCGCTTATTCAATTCCTTCTGCGTGCGATTACGAAGGCGACGGCGTATTGCTGATGCTCTGACTGCTTGTTCATTAAAATAACGCCATCCTTTTTCTATCGGCGTCATTTGCCGACTAATCCTATGAACTATAAATAGTTTACTGTCCATGTTGATGTGCAGACAATTAACCTCGAACTCCTTGATTTGCTCGCGTGCAACTGATTTGAATCCGGATAATTTGTGGCTCCGGTTGAATTGTCAAAGAGTGAGCCAAAGAGTTCTTCATCAATAGTATTGAGCAGATACTTACGGAAGATATTATGCCAATGTTTAGGGTGGTCATAGATTTTGTATTCGTTTTCTCGAAGCATTGAATGAACATTAGTAAAAAATGTCCATTTGCGGATGAGAGTTTGATTTTCTGAACATAATAAACACACGCTAAGCAGTTGCAATACATGGCAAGTACAATAAAAGCAAGCGATATGTGCAACTATATTTATCAACAAGTATTACCATATTTTTCTGTTAGTTTGAAAACAAATGCGATATTGCAATTTAACAGCTGAATATCTATGTTTTTTTTATCCGACTTTTCGGAGTGGACTCATAATATAACATGCCCAATTCTGCTCTAACTTACGCTCTCGCCAATTTTGCATCTGTTTATAAAAACTTTTGATAAAACAAATAATACTACTCTCACAATATTATTCTCATAAAGTACTACTACTATTTATCCAACATTTTTTTGTTGTCAACCCTTTGGAATAGAGTTCAAAACAAGTTTCTCAAATTCTTGTCTCATCCTCTTTTAGAAGATCCAAAAAATAGAGCTGAAATACTCCTAAATGATCATTGGACGCTAACAATTTAAAGCCCTTACCAAAGCCTAATCTGTGTTTCGAACGATAACCATTGCCTTTATTATCAACATCCATTCTTAGCACTTCTCTATGTTCCAAATGCTACAAACCTTCTAAAATCGTTTTAAACAAAGCATTTAAATCGCCTTTTTGACTTAGCTGCCTCCTAATTGCTGTTTCTAATTGTTTTTGTTTAATTTTACTGTCAAGAGTCTTGTCATTATCTGTTATTTTTTCAATATAGAACTAACTTTTTTAAGACACATATTTTATTTTTTATCTACCTGTAGAAACACACTTTGGGGGTGATGTCGATTGCGAATATTAGCCCCAAAGCAGGTTTCTATCACATAGATTTTTGCACCTAAGTAGAAAACATTATTGCACTTACAAAAATAACGTCTTAAATACGGCTTCTTTATAGCAGCGATCTGCTGTAGTAAAGTGTAGCTTAAGTATTTATAGCTTCTCACCTGCTTATTATCATTTTTTCAAAAGTGCGTCTTGTACTAGTGGTCATTCCAACGAAGTACAGACCCGCTGACCATCCGCTTGTAGAAATTGTTCCTCCCTCACCTTTGTATAGCATATGTCCAAAGATGTCTTGCACCGTAACAATGGCATCGTTCGGAGCAGAAACAAAGAACGATTCTCTAGTGGGATTAGGCGATATGCCGAGCGTTTCATTGCGATTTTCAAGGCCATATATATCTTCCACGCTCTCAGCGACCAGATTGGCGCGAAAAATACCGCGATTAGTTCCAGCAAAAAGATAGCCGTTGTAATACTGCATTGTCCATATAGTATCACCATTGGTGGAATCAGACGGAATTAAGAGTCCGTCGTTCATCATCTCCCATTTTTTACCGTTATTTGTTGAGAAATACATGCCGTTATCAGAGCCAGCAAATAAATAATTTCCAACAGCACAAAAACTATATACAGAAACAGCTTTGATGCCTGTAATACCTTCACTATAAGAAACCCACGTTTTTCCCATGTCGAGCGAACGATATACCCCATCATTGTAGCTGACACCGGCTAATAGTTCGCCGTTGCCAAGATAGTACAATGCACCTACAGGAGCGCTTGGCACTGGTTGCCCAACATATTTAGAATCTGTTCGCCCAGTATCTTTTGAGATTCGTACACTACCAAGATAACCCCCAACAATTAATGAGTCGGCAATAATTAAAGTGTAGGGTTCCCAGGGGCTTATTTGCTCGGACTGTGGTGTAAATGAAGTACTAGATTCGGCTTTATTTGAAGCTTGCTCAGCGTTATACGCTTTAATAGACCAAGTCTTACCTAAATCGGAAGTGCGGGAAATACCTTGATCGTATCCAAGAAATAGGTAGGACATGCCGGATAGAATGCAGCGTATTGGAACTTTCCAGTAAACTGTATCCAAACGACCTAAATGTCTAATCGAATTATTCCAAGAAATTCCATCATCAGTAGATTCATACAAACCTGAATAAATTTTTCTTGTACCAGCAAACAGAATATTTTTATAAGAATAAATTGCTGAGTATGGAATATTTTTAATTGTATCATTTATTGTAATTGCATTCGACCAAGAAATACCTTCATCTGGTGTTTTATAAATACCCTTTTCTGTAGCGGCATATAAAACGTTTTTATGAATTGTAAAACAATTTATGACGGTGTTTGGCCCATCCAAGCGTACCCATTTAAAAGTATCGTTTGCATAAATGTTGTCAGATATTAAAGCGCAGAATGTAAGAATAATAATAAATTTCATTTATTTCTCCTAATGATTGATTATCAAAATTGTATTTATGCGACTTCCATCGGTGTTCAATACTTCGGCTTTATATATTCCGCTAAAAAACAACTTACAAGAGATGTGAGATTCACTTATTCCGCGAATGAATGACAAGTTAGAACTTAATACTGTTCGGCCAAAAATATCATGTATGAGCCCACTCCGAAAAGTCGGATATATTTCAAATCAAAGAAAACATGGTGAAAATGTACAGTTTTTACTCGTTTTATAAGAGAAAAACGGCAAAAAAGCGACTTTTTTAGCTCTTAGAAGAGATGTTTTTTTGAAAAACAGCGAATCTTTCGTCTGCAATTTTTATAAAATACCTTTTCGGATTGGGCTCATGTATAGATAATGTAGATCCGTTGCTATTAGCATATCGAACTGTGAAATAATCGGAAGCTGGATTTGGATAAATAGTCAGCGATGATGAGCTCACGTATAATGAGCTATTTTTATGTTCCTTTTCTGAAACAGTTTTGAATGAAACGGAGGTATCCTCCCTTGTATTCCGCGTTGGGGTGCATAATGTCATTGGGCAATTTTTAATTATCGTAGTGTCGGTAAGGAAAATTTCAGGTGGGTTAAAAGTTGAGCAATTCAAGTGCTCGAGTGAAGATGTACATGGCTTTGACTTAGTTATTAACGGAATATTTCCTTTACACTGATAAGCATTAGGAAGATGGCTTATATCGCAAAAGGAAGTATCAAACAAACCAGAAGAAGTGACTTTAATAGCAAATGGAAGACCGCCTCCAGTGTAATAATTATCGCAACCACCCTGAAGTAAATTATCACCAATGATAACAAAATCATTGTTATCATTTGCATCTGTCATTCTCCAACCGTAATGTTGATTTTGTAACCAAGTGGCATATTTATGCCCACTTAACGGAGTTAAGTCGTCATTGACAGCAAAATAGCGTGCATGATCGAGAGATAAGCCGTTTATATCCTTCCACCAGCCAGCAAGATGAAACGAGTATCTATTATCCCGACCAGGATGGCTCTGTGATGAATCTATAGAGCTAATACGGGAAAGCAAAGTATAGCCTGGATGAGTTTCGACAGTATCCGGCAAGCCAAGTCCGTATTCTGCGTAGTAATTTGGCGTACCATTTCCAGGATACGGCCTTCGCCAAAGGAATGTTCGCTTTTGTGAACCTATATTAGGATTTTCTGTTCGAAGCCCGGCAATAATATACCCTTGCGTATATGAATTATACCATCGAACAAGCTGGTTAGGGTGATTTTGAGGGGCAACCCAAGTTACAGCTGTGGCTTGAGTTGATCCTGGCACAGTATCGTAAAATATTGCTATTTCATTTTTTACGCATGTCGGAGAACTTAAATTATCCTGTTGTAAAGAATCTAGCACAACAAATGCAATCGCTAATTTTCTCGAAGTGTCGGAAGTAGTTAGATAACCGCAAATAACGTATTTCCAGTCGCTGACACCTTCTGTTTTTACTCTAAAACGCATATCAATATCTAGACCAACTTCATTGTTATCATTCTTCCCTGTAGCATCCCAAAATGTGCGTGTAAGGAAAGAAGGCTGCGCAGGATACGATCCTGAGGCATAATTTTCTCCGGTTGCAATGTAATACAAGTCGCATCGTGAAGCTAATATATCTAAATTGGTTTTATTGGCTGCTCGAGCCGAACCAATAAAAGCAACTCGTTGTCGAAGAAGAGTGTCGCTTTCAGTACGATCGGCATTATAACCAACATATTGAAATCGCAAGCTTGTATATTCTGAGAAATCGAAAGGAGCTTCGGAATTGGCCTCATTGCATGGGAACGAAGCTGCATTCAGCAGCGTAAGTGAATCAACATCAACAGCAAAGAACGCGGCCTGCCAATTGCCACATACAACAATTTTGTTTGAATCGTGATAGACAGGACGGCGTGCTCCTGCAATGATTAGGACTCCATTGCTGCGTAGTTTCAAATTATCTCGATCACTATAATCATCGTCAATACCTATAAAACGCCACACTTTTTGACGCGCTGAATTTGGTACTATTGTTGAACTATATAGATCAATTGTACTATCGAATATATGCAGCTGTTTTCCAGGTACAAATGCCACATTGTTAAATTTTATATAACCAATTGGCGCAATCTGACCGTAATAGTAAGTCATAGAGCGTTCAATGCCTCCATTTTCATTTATAATCGAGATTTGTCCCACGGGCTGCCAATCGTCTGGGCTGATTTCTACATCAATTGTTGAAGCAACAGCATATTTACCGTTCCCAATTGCGCATACACCATGTGTTTCGATATTTCTGATTGGTTTCTGTGTGTTTGGATTTGTATTAAAGACGATATTTGGCGTATATGTTTCCATAAATTGAGCTGTTATATTATTGCTAAAAAATAGAAATAATACGCTAATTGCTAATATAGTTTTTGGGAGATAAATTTTTAGAAAAGATTTGGAAACTCGGGGGGGGGGGGGGGGGG
>JBDHXA010000014.1:0-43984 GCA_039810485.1 Chlorobiota bacterium
TTAGCAGTTTTACCTCTTTAAAGCTAATATCTACAAGATAGGGGAGAAACTATAAAAAACGTTTAGGACAGGATTGATAGGCGAATACAATATTTAAATTAACATCTTGTAAATCTCTGTAAATAGTGAAAGCGAGGACTATGGCTCATTCATTGAAAAAAATACATTGATGCTGATTATAACAGCATAAAGCAGATATTGGTAAAAGCATGAAGGATTATGCAAAAAGAGCCTTGCCACATAAGCGAAGGGATTGTACATTGTAAAATTCCTTTGCTTGTAGTACGTCGAAAGCAAAGTTTCAACAATTTCTCGGATTATGCACTCGTATTCGCTGGGCGTTGCCGCTTCGTGGTTCTTCATCATTGCCTTAGTTCTTTCAGCCATCGCTTTTGCAGCTTGGTCGTATTTTCGTACTGTTCCGCCAATATCACCCGCTCGCCGCATTACGCTGACAATATTGCGCTCTCTTGCAGTTTCTCTCTTGCTTTTTGCTTTGTTTGAGCCGGTTCTTACGTTTGTATCCACTACATCCGATGCTCCTGAAGCAGGCATATTATTGGATAATTCTCAATCAATGACGATTGATGCCGGCGGTCATAACCGTCGCGAAGAGTTCCGCGAGGCATTGCAAAAAACAATTAAAGTAGCGCCGTTTGCTTGGATAGCGGCAAAATTCGACGATCGAACCAGCGCAATATCATCGCTGGATTCTGTCAACTTTACAGGCGGCAGCACAGATATGGGGAAATCGTTGGAATGGCTGCGCAAGGAATCAGGCGAGAAAAATATCCGCGCTGCGCTGATGATAACCGATGGAGCTTTCAATACAGGCAACAACCCTATTTATGCCGCAGAAGAGCTTGGCTTTCCAGTGTATATCGTTGGCATTGGCGATTCGACAGAGCCGAAAGATATTTCAGTGCAATCTTTGATAACCAATGAATTTGGCTCGCTCGACGCCGAATTGCCGGTAAATGTGTCTGTCAAATCAATCGGCTACGATGGGGAAGAGGCAAAGGTCATTCTTGCGGACAACGGAACGCCGATTAGCGAACAAACCATAAAATTACGCTCATCGCAGCAGTCATATCCTTTGGTGTTTGCCTACAAGCCTGCGGCCGAAGGAATCAGGAAGCTCACCGCAAGTATTGTGCCGCTGCATAATGAATTAACCGCAAAGAATAATAGTGCTTCCGCTTATATCCGCATTTCCAAGCAAAAACGCTCTATTTTTCTATTTGCTGGCGCTCCTTCGCCGGATATTACTTTCTTTCACGCTGCAGTTACAGAAGAGAAAAATACAAATCTTCAATTATTTGTGCAAAAGCAAGGAGCAGAATTTTACGCTCCGCCTCCGACTTCGCAGCAATTAGCTGAAGCGGAGTTAATTGTTTTCATAGGTTTTCCAATTGCCTCCACATCGCAGGCAGTTCTCAATGAAATCAAAAAAGAGCTTGATCACGGCAAGCCGTTTCTTTTCATTGCCTCGCAACAGACCGACTATTCGAAACTCAAACAATTTGAAGCATTTCTGCCGTTCACGATTTTATCTTCGCGTCAACAAGAATATCTTGCTTTTGTTGATGTAAAGCAGCAGAGCTTGGGTAATGTGCTGATGAAAATCAACGGTACAGAAGCCGATAACGATATATGGAATCAATTGCCGCCAATTTATCGAACCGAGACATTTGTGAAGATGAAGCCCGAAGCAGAAATGCTGGCAAGCGTAAAAGTAAATTCGATGCCGATCGCCGAGCCAATGATATGCGCCCGCGATTTTCAGCAGTCAAAATCTGTTGCAATACTCGGATATGGATTATACAGATGGAAACTAATGGGCTTTGCGGCAGATCAAGCCAAAGGGCGAGCTATGCCTGACGTGTTCTCAACATTTATTGGAAATGCGCTTCGATGGCTTCAAGCTGATGAAAATAGAAAACAAGTGCGAATCAAAACAACGAAAAAGTTCTATGGCGCAAATGAAGTTGTCGAATTTACAGCAGAAGTATATGACCGCTCTTTGTCGCCGATTGACAATGCAGAAGTGCGAATTGCCATAATTGGCGGAAAACAGCAAAAACGTGAAGTTCTCTTGCAATCATACAGCAACGGGCGTTATGCCGCTCAAGTAGAAGGCATATCTGAGGGAGATTATTCATTCAATGGGGCCGCATTTCTTAATAAAGCGCTATTAGGCGCCGAAAACGGTCGTTTCAGCGTCGGAGGCGATGGTCTGGAATACCAAAACACGAGAATGAACGTCGAACTGCTGCGAACTATTGCAGCGCGCACTGGAGGAAAATTTTACACTCCGGAAACAGCAGGCGAATTTTTGAATGACCTTAAACACAATCCTTTATTTGTCGAACAAGTAATTACTCGGCGCAGCGAACTTGCTTTGTGGAATATGCCATGGATGCTGGGAGCGTCTCTGCTGTGCTTTGCACTTGAGTGGTTTTTGAGAAAACGCGCAGGGATGGTGTAATCAGCTTAGTTTGCCATTTTCTGAATATTCTTTTGCGAAGTGTTCGCTAAGATATTTCTTGCCGCAATCGCTTCTCACATTTTAAAAAATCTCTTCTTTTCTTTGCTTAGAAAACGTTCACAATTAATTCTTCTGCTCTTTTTGGTTATTTTTGCAGAAAAATTACCACAAAATTGACTTCAACTTGATGTTTCCACCGCTAAACGAACAAATGGATGTTATTCGCGCAGGCGCTGCGGAAATACTCCCCGAAGATGAAATTGTAAAAAAAGTAGAGCGATCGCTCAAAACAGTAAAACCGCTAGTAGTCAAACTCGGGTGCGATCCCAGCCGTCCAGATTTGCATATAGGCCATGCAGTCGTTTTGCGCAAGCTCCGACAATTTCAGGATTTAGGTCATCAGGCAATTTTAATTATCGGTGATTTTACCGGTATGATTGGCGACCCGACTGGAAAATCAAAAACACGTCCGCCATTGACTTTAGAGGAAACACGAACAAACGGAAAATCATATTTCGATCAAGCTTCCAAAGTTTTGTCGTTGGACCGGTTGCAAATGACCTATAATTCCGAATGGCTTGATGAAATGAGCTTTCAGGATGTCGTAAAACTAGCGGGAAAATTTACGGTTGCTCAGATGCTGGAGCGCGATGATTTCAGCAAACGCTATCGCGGCGGAGAGCCAATCGGCATACATGAATTTCTTTATCCTCTTGCGCAGGCCATTGATTCGGTGGCAATTAAATCAGATATAGAACTTGGCGGCACAGATCAGAAATTTAATCTTATTGTAGGTCGTGAAATTCAGCGCGAATTTCAAGTTGAGCCGCAGGGCATAGTCCTAATGCCAATACTTGAAGGCACTGACGGAGTTGAAAAAATGAGCAAATCACTTGGGAACTACATAGGATTATCGGATACTCCCAAAGATATGTTTGGCAAGGTCATGTCAATTCCCGATACGCTCATAGCACGGTATTATTTATATGCTGCCAACGCCTCGCCAGAAGAAGCCAAGCGCGTAGAACAAGAATTATCTGACGGCACCCTGCATCCGCGAGCTGCAAAAGTAGACGTTGCAAAAAGAGTTGTGCGCCTTTATCATGGCGATAAGGCGGCAGATGCTGCTTTTGATGAGTTTGAACGAATTTTTGTAAAAAAAGAAATGCCTGATGAAATAGACGAAATTTCGATCTCCTTGCCCAATCCTTCTACCATTGCAGATATAATATTTGCAGCAGGATTAGCCGCCTCTAAAGGTGAAGCACGCCGCTTGATTGAGGGCGGTGGCGTGCGTGTAGACGGTGAAAAAATAAATGACGCCCGACAAAAAATAACGCTTGTCAAGTCCGCATTGTTCAAGATTGGAAAATTGAAATTTGCTCGTATTACTCTTCAATAATTATAAAATATTATGGCAACTGTAATTTCTATTGTTAAAAAACGCGGTCGCACGGACGGCTGCATTGTAACGCTCGATAATGGTGATACCATAGAATGTTCAATTGATCTCATCACCAAATTCAATATCGTAAAAAAAGAAGAGATAACCGAAGAAACGTTAGCTGCCATAGCAGAAGAACAGCGAATAATGGGAGCAAAACAAGCCGCGATTGCTTATGTTATGACAAAATCAAGAACTTCGGCTCAGATCAGAAAAAAACTAACCGACAAGGGCTTTTCACCTGATGATGTTGAAAAGGCGGTTATATTTTTAAAGGAATTTAATTACATTAACGATGTAACTTTTTCAGTGGCTTTTATCACTGATTTTCTCAAACGAAAGCAGGTCGGAAAATCGCGGTTGGTTGCTGAATTGAAAAAGCGTGGCATTTCGCCAGAAGATATAAAATCGGCAATTGTGCAGATATTTCCGGAAGACGACACCATGACAATGGCTCGCGATACTGCCGTTAAAAAATTAAGAACTGTTCGTCATAAAACCATTGACAAACAGCGAAGCACAGTTGTTTCATTCTTAGCGAGGCAAGGTTTTGGCTGGGACGTTATCCGAAAAATCATCGAAGAATTAAAATTAAATTAAAATATAAATAATTCTGCCTACTTGCATAAAATAATCTGACCGATCAACGCATATACAATCTATTCCTCCTTATTGTTTATAGAAAAAAATGTTGATAAATATATTGCTTATAGCCGTTTATGATCATAATTACTTTTGTAAAATAATTCATGACAAATGACAGACAAAAACTTGCCAAATCTGTCTATGATGTAGCGCATTTAACAGGTACGTTTTCACTTCGTTCCGGGAAAATAAGCAATGTCTATTTCGACAAATATCAATTTGAGAGCCGGCCGCAGCTTCTCAATGAAATTGCGCGGGAAATGACTAAAATTCTTCCAACCGAAACTGAACTGCTAGCTGGTTTGGAAATGGGAGGCATTCCTATTGCAACCGCCATTTCACTGCAAACAGGATTGCACGTTGCCTTTGTAAGAAAAAAAGCAAAAGAATACGGGACAATGCGTGTTTCCGAAGGTGCTGATATTCACAATAAAAAAATTGTGATAGTAGAGGACGTAATCACCAGCGGAGGTCAAGTTTTGCTAAGTGCACAGGAAATGCGCTCTCTTGGCGCAAATATACTTGGCTGCGTATGTGTGATTGACCGCGAATCTGGCGGTCGCGAGGCGCTTTCCGGCGCGAATATTCCATTGCGGAGTTTATTTACCATGAGCGAATTGCAAACTGCATCAGGTTTATGACAGATGAATTGCTTCGTAATGAATTATGCTCCATTTGCAGCCCCGAAAATGTGGCATCCTCGCTTATTGTTCGCTTGGCTTATTCACGCGATGCAAGCAGCTATAGCATGGTTCCTCGCGCCATTGTCCGACCCGACACACTAAAGCACATTATTCAACTTTTTGATTGGTCTGTTAAAAGGAAGATCGCTCTGACATTTCGCGCTGCCGGTACAAGTTTGTCCGGTCAATCCGTGGGCGATGGCATAATTATAGAAATAGCAAGAAAATGGCGTGAATTTGAGGTATTGGATAACGGGCTTCGCATTCGCGCTCAGCCCGGAATAATTGCTGGCAGATTGAATGCGATACTCAAACCGTACAGCCGCAAATTAGGACCCGATCCAGCTTCTGTTAATACTTGCACAATAGGCGGCATTCTTGCTAATAATTCAAGTGGAATGTGCTGTGGAGTGCAAGAAAACAGCTATCACACCGTAGAATCGCTTGCATTTCTTTTGCCGGATGGCACATTTGTCAATACAGCGAATAATGATGCTGATGATCGCCTGCAAAAGGACAATCCTTTGTTGTACGAAGGCATTGCATTACTTCGTCAAGAAATTCTCTCTGACAGTTCTTTGTGTGAACTAATACGACGTAAGTACCAGATAAAAAATACGATAGGTTACTCGCTTAATGCTTTTCTTGATGCTGAAAAACCGACCGATATTTTAGCAAAGCTATTTATTGGCTCTGAAGGCACGCTCGGTTTTATCGCAGAAGCAACTTTTCGAACTATTGCCGACAAACAATTCAAGTCAACGGCAATGCTATACTTTGCAGATGTTCCTGCTGCGTGTAGAGCGATTGTCCCGCTGCAAAAAGCTAGAGCGACAGCAATAGAACTGATGGACAGATCAGCATTGCGTTCTGTAGAGGATGCGACGGATTCGCCTGCAACGATTCGTTCACTGCCAAAAACGGCTGCTGCTTTGCTAATTGAATTTCAGGCAAATACGAAAGATGAATTAGATTATCTTGAAAAACAAGGAAAAACCGCTTTTGCTTTATTTAATACGCTGCATCCGGTTTCATTTACTCGCGATGTCAAAGAGCAGAATGCTTTATGGAAAATAAGAAAGGGAATGCTGCCGACTATCGGCGCAACGCGAAATTCTGGCACGGGGCTTATTAATGAAGATATTGCGTTTCCGATTGAAAAACTAGCTGATGCGGTAAGCGATTTGCAGATAATATTTCAACGTTTTGGCTATGAACAGGCAATAATTTTTGGACATGCCAAAGACGGAAACTTACATTTTGTGCTAACACAAAAATTTGACACCGATGAAGATATCGCAAAGTTTGATGCTCTGATGCAGGAAGTTGCCTCGTTAGTCATTGATAAATATGGAGGTTCATTCAAAGCGGAGCATGGAACTGGCCGAAATGCAGCACCGTTCGTAGAAAAAGAGTGGGGCGCAAAGTTGTATGAGATTATGAAGCGACTTAAATCGCTGATTGATCCGCATAATATTCTCAATCCCGGAATTATCCTCAACGACGATCCGAAAGCGCATGTCCGTTTTGTAAAGACATATCCAAAAGTTGATCCGTTAGTTGATAAATGCATCGAATGCGGTTTTTGCGAATTGCATTGTCCAAGTCGTGATTTAACTCTTACTCCGCGTCATCGTATTATAATTCAACGTGAAATATCAGCAGCCATTGCAAATGGTGACAGGCAAAAGGCATCAGAATTAGAACAAGATTTTTTATATGCGGGAATTGAGACATGCGCAACTGACGGCATGTGCGGAGTGGCATGTCCTGTTGGTATAGACACCGGAGAATATATCAAAAAATTACGTCAGAAATCACATTCTGCAATGTCACATAAATCTGCTGATTTTATAGCGCGTAATTTTGGATTAGCATTGCGATTTGTGCGATTAGGTATATCTTTGGGTCATGCTCAAGCAAAGATATTAGGCAATAAATCGGTAATATCACTAACTAAAAAACTTAAAATTTTACATAAATCAATTCCTCAATGGAATAGCTCGCTAACATCAGCGCCTAAGCAACGTTATCTCGAATACAACAATGCAGAAGTTGTTTATTTTCCTTCGTGCATAGGGCGAATGCTTGGAAAAAATGTGGAAGGGGAACTTCAAGAAATTGTGCTCCAGCTTTGCAATCGTGCTGGAATAACGGTAAAACTGCCGCATGAAGCTTTTTCTTTATGCTGCGGGCTTCCTTTTTCTTCAAAGGGTTATGACGAAGCGTCAAAAATTGCAAAAATAAATATGGAAAATGCCGTTGAGCGATGGACAAATGGTGGTAAAATACCAATAATTTTAGATGCAAATTCATGTTCTCATTCACTAAAAAATTATGATTTTTCTCAAAAATATAAAATGTATGATGTCATTGAGCTTGCAGCCAATGCGCTTATGCCAAGATTAAATCCAGTAAAACTGCCTAAAAAAGTTGCGCTTCATCCAACATGCTCAGCTATTCGATCGGGCATTGCTAATTATTTTGAAATAATAGCTAAAGCGTGTGCGGAAGAAGTGTTTATGCCGATTTCGACCGGTTGCTGCGGATTTGCCGGCGACCGAGGATTTATTGCTCCGGAACTGCCTGAAAGCGCGACTTTAGATGAAGCGCATGACGTGCGTATGGCAGAATGTTCCAATGGTTATTCGGGTAATATAACCTGTGAAATTGCTATGTCGGAAGCGACAGGCATACAATATCGCTCCATTCTTTATTTGCTTGAAGAGGCAACGCGCGATACAAATTTGCATTCACCATAAGTAATAGAAATATGCAGCCGCAGGGACTTACTGATGAGCAGGCCGAGCGATTATGGGCAGAAGGCAAGGGCAATACCTTTGAGTCGCGACACTCGAAATCTACTCGCAAGATTATTTACGAAAATATATTTTCGGGCAATAATCTTATCATGCTTATAGTTATAGGCGGATTATATGCGGCATTTCTTTCGTTTGCTGATCCTCGTCTGCTGATGGATAGTGCTGGCATCGTCATGGTATTTATCGTTAATTCGATTGTTGCGATAATACAAGAACTTCGCGCCCGTACATTGCTGGAAAAAGCGCGTTTGATGCTGCCGCAATCCGTTTCTGTTATCCGGGATGGCAAGAAAAAGGAAATATCCCAAGAGCGCGTTGTGAAAGGCGATGTGCTATCTGTGCATCGTGGTGATTACGTTCCGGTTGATGGAACTATTTTAGTTTCCAACTCCTTAGAAGCAGACGAGTCCTTATTGACCGGAGAATCGCTGCCAATTATAAAAACAGAAGGCGACACTGTTTTTTCAGGAAGTTTCTGCGTTTCAGGCAGCGCTTTATTTGTTGCCGAGAAAGTTGGCAAAAACTCACTTGCTGCTTCTATCACAGATCTTGCGCGCAAATATAAATTTGTAACAACACCTTTGCAGCGCAATTTAAATCGAATATTTATTGCTTCTTTTATTATAGCGTTAATTGCTGTTGGCGTTGAAATTATGTTTCGACATGAAGAATTATTTACAGATGTAGATTTTATTCGTAGAATTGCAGCTGTTATTTTGTCGCTTCTGCCGGGTGGATTGATCTTTTTTTCAACGGTTACATTTGCAGTTGGCGTTTGGCGTGTGTCGCGTCTTGGCGCTGTGGTTCAGAAATTAAATGCGATTGAGTCATTTTCTACCGTAACAACCGTTTGCATGGACAAAACGGGAACGCTCACGCAAAATGCAATTACAATTCACAGTATTAGTCCGACTGGAGATTATTCGAAAGAAGAAGCTGAGCTTCTTGCAGGCACTTTTGCTCGTCTTTGCAATAATCCAAATGCGACAATCAATGCTCTGATGGGATTAACACCTGACCTTGACGCATCGTTATTATATGAAATGCCTTTTAGTTCGGCGCGAAAATACAGCGCATTGCAAATTCGAAGTCGCGGCAAAGACAGATTGTTAATTCTGGGAGCGCCGGAAATTCTTTGTGCAGACAGCGAGGAAATCCTTGAAATACTATCCGAAGAATCAAAACGCGGCTATCGCAATGTACTGATTGCAGAAACTGCTCAAAAAATTGCGCCAGAATATCTATCCGATGCTTTAGAATCTAAAAATATTAGGCCAATTGCAATAATATCATTGCAAGATCCGCTGCGCGAAGATGCGGCCGAAGCACTTGAATTATTCAAAAAGCAAGATATTCGGCTCAAAATTTTGTCCGGCGATCATCCAGAATCAGTATATGCAACTGTAAAGGCATCAGGATGGAATATAGATAGAGATGACATTATATTCGGAAAAAAACTCGACAAATTAAACGAAATTGAATTTGAACAAACCGCCCATAAATACGACATTTTTGCTCGATTATCCCCTGAGCATAAACTACGCATAATAAAGGCGCTAAATAAAAAGAATACGCGCACTGCAATGATTGGCGACGGAGTTAACGACGTGCCGGCCATCAAGGAAGCTGCCCTGGGCATTGCAATGGAAGAAGGTAGCAGCATGACAAAAGAAATATCTGACATTATATTATTAAAAAATAAATTTTCGCTTCTTCCTTCAATATTTGCCGAAGGAAATAATATTATATCAACTGTTTTATTAATATCAGAGTTATATCTTGTAAAAAATATAATAGTTTTATTGTTAAGCTTATTGAGAACAATAGGAGTAACCGGATTTTACGACATCAGTCTCACTCCGAGAAAAACAGCATTGCTCACTACTGCTGGCGTTGCTTTGCCTGCTTATTGCATAGCGCTGTGGAACAGCCGAACAGAACCACAGAGGCGATTTTTCAAAGAATTATTTGGTGCTTTGATATTTACTCTGATCGGAGTTTCTGCTGCTTTAATTTTTGCAGAGCAGATTACCGTGCGATTTTATTCAGACACTCTTTGTCCGCCGTGCTGCCACTTACATTTCGATCAAGGTTCAAATGTAGTTGAGGAAGTAGTCCCTTTCTCTGTTATTGTCTACTCGCTGATTGTAAATTTTGTAATGATTACTTTGCCAAAAAATTCAATTAAAGCAAAAGAAATTATAGGCGCCGGCATTATCATAACTTTATTATTCAGCGTCTTTTTATGGATACCGTCCGATAATTGGCTTACGTATTTTATTCATTTATTTTATGAATTTACAGCTCTTCCAATAGTGATAATGCCGGTGATTTTTGGGAGTGTTGCTGCCGGAACAATTATATCTTGGTTCTTACGGCGAATACTCCGCAGATAAAAATCGTAAAACATAATTATTTATTATGATATTTACAGGAAAATATCTTTGCCGCTATCAGCTTGACAATACAAATAATTGACTGCTAAACATACTGATTTATACTATCAATGACAGATCTTCAACAAGAAATTGCGCGGCGAAGAACGATTGCCATAATATCGCATCCTGATGCCGGAAAAACAACGCTTACAGAAAAACTGTTGCTTTATTCTGGAGCAATACGCATTGCTGGCAATGTAACTGGCGGCAAACGAGCTTCAACAACATCCGATTGGATGGGGATTGAGCAGGAGCGCGGTATTTCCGTTTCTTCAAGCGCTATGCGAGTGGAATATGACGGCAGTTTGCTTAATATTTTAGATACGCCCGGACACCAAGATTTTAGCGAAGACACGTATAGAACTCTTATGGCTGTTGATTGTGCAATTATGCTTCTTGATGCCGGAAAAGGTGTTGAAGCGCAAACAATTAAACTTTTCAAGGTGTGTCGCGAACGCGGCATTCCGATTATCACATTTATCAATAAAATGGACAGGCCTGCCTTATCGCCATTTGAATTATTAGATAATGTGGAAACAGTGTTAAATATTACTGCTGTGCCTATGACATGGCCAGTGGGAGACGGCTCAGAATTTCGCGGTGTGTATGATCGAAGCGCTCGTCAATTCCATTTTTTTGAAAAAACTGTCGGTGGAATGTATCGCGCACCTGTTACAATGTCAAGTATTCAGGATGTTGCTGTAGCATCGCAGCTTGGCAGCTCAGCACATGCCAAACTTATAGAAGATATAGAGCTTGTTGAGGGAGCATTGCCAGAATTTGTAAAAGAAGAATTTCTTGCAGAAAAGATAACCCCTGTATTTTTCGGCAGTGCAATTAGTAATTTTGGAGTTGAGAATTTTTTGCAGCAATTAATAGAACTTGCTCCATCGCCGCAGCCAATTACTTCAAATATTGGAATAATTGAGCCGGATTTTGATATGTTTTCTGGATTTATTTATAAAATACAGGCAAACATGAATAAATCTCATAGGGACCGCATTGCATTTTTGAGAATTGTAAGCGGAAAATTTACTCGCGGTATGGCGGTAATCCATGTTCGTACCAAACGAGAAGCAAAACTTAATTATCCTTTTCAGATTTTTGGACAAGACAGAAATATAATTGACGAGGCATTCCCGGGAGATGTGATAGGTCTTACAAATCCGGGCATGTTTTCTGTTGGCGATGTGCTCAGCAACGATAAAGAATATTCTATACCTCAATTTCCAAGATTTGCACCGGAAATATTTGCAAAGGTTGTTCCGTCAAGCGGTTCTATTGGAAAAAGCTTTCGCAAAGGTATAGAACAGCTAGGCGAAGAAGGCGTTATACAAATATTTACTGATGCACAACGCTCCCCTTATCCATTAGCTGCAGCAGTAGGTGAGCTGCAATTGCAAGTATTCCAATGGCGCATGGAGTCTGAATACAATGAGCGTGTACAATTGGAGAGACAGCCATATACACGCATGCGCTGGGTAAGCGGTGCAGACAAGCCGCAGACGTCTTTTGGCACTCTTGCTTACGATGAATTAGATCGTCTGGTAATTATGTTCAAAAATGATTGGGAGTTAAATTATACTGCAGAGCGTTCGAAAGGCATAGTATTTTTAGAAAGTCCGCCCAAAAGCTCAAATCAATAATTTCGTTTTTCTTGATAATATTTCTATATCGCAATTACAGAATTAAAATATTCAAGAAACGGCAGAGCGCCGGTTCGTGCAAGCCAAAATGCAACAATGCTGCCAGAGACAACAGAAATAATAATAACACCTGCGCTATATACGTAAATTGGCTGTATGTCAAACACAACGGTGGCAGCTTTAAGCGTGCGATAGACACACCAGCCGAGCATGATAATTACAAGAAACTCGAGCCATGCAATTGAATTATATATAGCAAGCAATTTATAAAGTCCAATCGAAAAAGGCAGCAGAAGAACAGCTGGAAGTGCGCACCAAACAGCGATAGCCAGCGTATCGGTAAAATATATTTTCTCTGGTAAAAATACCGATGATATGCGAAGTAGCAAAGCTGTGAAGAAAAATACCGTAAAGACAATGCCGCTGAATACTATCAACGATAATACCGGCGACCAAAGAACAGGTTGAATAATGCCGGATAAATTGTTGGATTGTAGCAGAGTAACAACTAAGTATTCGGTTCTGATGTCTGACCGAAAATAATAAAATACACTTGCGAACAACAGCCCAATTGTTCCGGCAATGATAACACCAAGAACAATAGTATGCAAAGTGCTTAGGAGGCGCTGGTCGCGTATATCAGCATAAAAATTAAATGGCCGAAGCAAAGCTCGTAAAATATATTCGCGAAAACGCCGGAATCGGCTTAACAGCAATAAAAAAGAAATTCCAAGAGTAAGTCCAACGCCAATAAACAAGAAAGGCGAGTTCTCGGCATATGAACCTGCTTTAAGCAATGGCTCTTTTTCGTCGTTAAGCAGTGCTTTTAGCATAAAAAACGATACTCTCTGCTGGCGTTGGATGTCTACAATTCCAGCTGTGCAAACAAATGGGTCTTCGGCATTTGTAGATAATATATGTCTGGCTGTTTGATAATCGTTGAAAGTCCACACTATGCTGCCGGCAACATTTGCAGCGCCGCACTCTCGATAGCAATCACGAATGTATTGCGCTTGAGATTCGAGAGAAAGAGGATCTGTATATCCATGCTGTTGATTGCTTGGTTGAACCATTTTGCCAAAGGTTACCATTATAGGCAGCTTGTTGGAAAGTGAAATTAAGCGTTCCATTTCAGAGCGAAACGAAACGCCAGGAATCCATCGCCCGTCAGAGCGAAAACAAAGGAAATCAAGACCTTCTGTTGAAATAATCTTAGCTCCGAAGCGTACTGTTTTAAAGAGAAGTTTATCGGAAATTGGACGTATATTTTTAACGATTGTGCTTTGGTATTGTTGAAATTCTTTTGTGCCCTCTTGAGCACCGTCAGAAATACATATTCCGGCAAATGCAGGGTCTTTGTCGAAAGCATTGATGAGACGCTGCGCTGTATTGGTCATTCGCACTATTGTTTCGTCTGAGGCGAGAAATTGATGCGGCAGATCATATACAGGAAGATCTAATAACACGAAAATGCCGTAGCGATTGCATAATTCCATAAAGTATGGATGAGTTTGCGTGTAGCGTACACGAACTAAATTGATCCCAAGAGTTTTGAATATTTGTATGTCACGCTCAATCTCGCGGGCAGACATAGTCATGCCATTATATCCGTATTGTTCAGTATACTCTATGCCCTTGAGTTGACGTAAATTTCCATTAATTAAAAATTGTGAGGCATCTGATTGTGAAGCAGCGCGAATTTCTCGAAACCCAATATGCGTTTCGAATTCATCTATTGTTTGCGAAGCATAAGAGATTTTTATTTTCAAATTATATAAAGTTGGATTTTCTGGCGACCAGAGTTCAGGCAAATTAATTTTTAAAGAAAATTTTACTGGAACGGAGCGATCGCGCTCAATAGTTACTTGCTGTTCTGAAGCTGTCGCAGCAGTCGCATTCCCTGCACGGCGAATTTCCGCTGAAACCGTAATAGGAAGTTTTTTTAGAATAGCAGTTGTCGCTGTATCGGAAGACATGCCCGAAAGACGCTCGATTGCTCCTGATATAACGCTTGCAGATATAGTTGCTTCACACGAACTAAACTGATTGTTGAAAGTTGCTTGCACTCTAACATCATTTGTCCAAATAGATGGAACTCCAACAAGCAATATATCTCTGACTATGCCTGAATACAATTTTTGCGCGAATAAATGCCGCTGATTTATAACTGAGGGCGGTGTAACTGCGAGTTCTACCAAATTAGTTCCAGCTTTGATGAATCTTTCGGGTATTCTTACATAGAAAGGCGTAAGCCCTCCAAAATAGCGGCCTACATATTGTGAATTGATATACAATTCCAATTCATCACCCACTCCTAAAAAATACAGATTCCAAGCATAACGCTGAATCATGTCTTCATCAATTCTGATATTTCGTCTGAAATGAATCTTTTTCCCTTCGGTGTCAGAATACGGCAATGTTGCTACATCCCATGTAGCGCCATCGTAACTGCGCTCCCATTTGCCACCTAATGAACTTACAAATCTTGTCTGTGAATAAGTAATATCACGTATCTGCTCTTTGGTGAGCGGAGTATACTGTGATGTAATATCCTGCGAAAAAACAGGAGTAACAATAAATGCGAGCAGAGCTGACGTAATGAAGAATAGTTGTTGCCATCTCTGATAATAATCTGAAAACAATAAAGTCATTGGCGTAATTTTGTACATTAATATTAAAATCTTCGGCAAAATTAGATGTTGTTGGCTCTATTCACAAACAAAGTTCAATAAGAAAACAATGTGAAATGCATAGAACCTCGTAATTTGAGTAAAATATTTTAGCAATGCAGTCGTTTTAGCCCATTGAAATTTTCTGCATTAGTTTTTTTACTTGGAGAGCTATCGTACTTTTCTACCTCAATTTATAAAACTACTTTTCTTTTTACAGACAATAAGATTGTCGGTTGTGGCCAGCATTACAGCGCATTTCTTATGCCAATCGCTCTATTTGTTAAAAGGCATATTATTTAATGCAGCCGCTATGAGAATTTGCAAATAAAGGGCTAATGGCAGTTGTATCGTATTTCTCATCATTACGTTTAATATTTACGGCTGGGATCATTGTTTGCTCATTGATTTTCAGTGGTAAAATTATAGCCGCAGATTTCATTGGAGATTTTGATCATTTTTTTGCAAGAACGCCTCACATTGCCCTAAGTCGCAACCTAACTTTGAGTTTATTGCAGCTCAACCGTATGTTTGAGTCGTTTTTTTCTAATCCGGCAATTCTCGACTCTGCAGATTCCGATCGTCCGATATTTTTCTCTATTCCATCCACCGCCCGCAATCCTTTCGGCACAACTGATTATGGCAAGCATCCGGCCTTGCCTCCGGGTTATAGAGTATCACTCACATTTGATTCGACTTTATCGAAAGCTCGCAGCTTTGAAGAAATTAACGGCATTGAAATGTCGCCGTATAAGAATCTTCCATTAGATGATTATTTGACTTTAAGACGCGAACAACAACAGCGTCGGCTTTGGGACTCTTTAGTGGCGCAATATGATATTCGACGCTCAATGTCCGGACGCGACTTAGCAAGCGTTATTAGTCAGGCGACAGGTCTAAATATTCCGGTTCCGCAGAATCCTATTTTCAGCATTTTCGGCAAACCTACAATAAGCATTAACGTTAGCGGCGATGTGAACTTGCGCGCCGGCTGGCGATGGGATTCTCAAAAACTAGGCGCAGCATCTGCTTTCGGTCAAACCCAGTCCGGTCCATTATTTTCACAGGATATTAATTTGAACGTTCAAGGTAAGATTGGCGATAAACTCGGAATGAACGTAGATTGGAACACGCGTCAGCAGTTCGATTTAAACAACCGTTTCAATATTGGCTTTACGGGAAATGATGATGATATAATAAAACGAGTTGAGTTGGGAAATGTACAATTTCCGACACCATCAACGCTTATTGGCAGCGGTCAAGCGCTTTTTGGGGTTCGGGCAGATTTCCAATTTGGTCCATTATTTCTCAAAACTGTCGCATCTCAAAGGCGCGGTGAGAGAAAATTCATACAAGTTCGCGGCGGGACTGTAAGGCAGACATTCCAGCTTCGCGCTTATGATTACGCGCGCAATCATTTTTTGTTAGATACTGTATATAAATCTGTTTTTCGCGAATATTATCGCAATGCAGTTCCCGTCATACCTCCAAGCGCGTCACAAAATCGAGTAAAAGAGATTGAAGTTTGGGAATCTACCGGAGATGTGCGTGAACAGGCAACTGCCACAGAAGCGCGGCTTTATGCAGAATTGCCACCCCTGAATACTACAGCCGGTCAACGTTATCCTGATTCTATGAAGCGCTCGGTGCCAATAGCCGGCCAAATCGAGGGCGGCAAATACGTTAAATTAGAATCAAATCGCTACTTCTACGATCCTGACTTAGGGCGGCTTACCATTCTAAATATGCGCTCGGACCGCACTTACGGCGTCGGATATCGTATCGAAGCGCTTACTCCATCGCCGGACGATGACCTTAGCTATGGAATGATGATTCGCGAGCGAAATGAAAAAGATACTATGATACTAAAACTAGTAACTCGCCCAAACGTTCAGCCGGGTTTTAAGTCGTTATGGGCCAGACAACTCAGAAATATTTACAATACAGGTCAAACAAATGTAAATCTATCTGACGCTAAAATTAATGTATGGTATTTGCGGAAAAATAATGATTCGTCTGATGTGCTTGACGGAGCACCTGATAAAGTAGTAACAATTTTACGAGTTGACCAAGTTAATAATGGAACCGGAGCACCGCCGCCCGACGGCAAATTTGACCTTGGCGCACCACCGACAGCAGCAGCTCAAGCAACCAGTTTCCAATCGTCAACTCCGGGCAGCACGATGAATCAAGCGCAAGCACAGCAAGGCTCTGCATTTTTCAATCCAGTTAGAGGTGAAATACTCTTCCCAAATTTAGAGCCGTTTCGCGATGGTCTGCGTGAATATTTTAAGAAAATTGGCAATCCTCAGTTAGCTGAAGAATATGTATTTGATGCTGTATATGACACTACTGTGGAAGTTGCGCGTTTGCAAACAGCACGGGACAGATTTGTTATTTCGGGAGAAGCAACAGGCACTTCCCAAGGCGGAGGCAACCGTATTGCATTAGGTGCTTGGAATATAGCGCCCGGCAGCGTGCGAGTGTCTCTCGACGGAACTCCGCTCAGAGAAAACACAGATTATGTGGTTGAATACTATTCAGGTATTCTTACAATGTTGAATCCAAGAGCATTGCTTCCAACCGCAAATTTACACGTTGAGCTTGAGCAAGCAGATCAATTTACAACATCTACAAAGACGATGCTTGGCGTTCGAGCCGATATGCAGCTCTATAAATCTCGAACAACCACGAGCAATATAGGCATGACTTTTATGCTGTACAATCAATCGTTAATGCTCGATAGAGTGCGTTTGAATGACGAGCCTGTATCCAACTCAATGATTGGTTTTGACGGTAATTTGAATACAGAAATTCCATTTATTACAAAAGCTTTGGATGCTTTGCCTTTTCTTGACACCAAAGAAAAGTCAACTCTAAACTTACGCGGTGAAATTGCAGGAATGATCCCAACCCCAAACAAAAGACGCTCTGATATATGGTCTGATAATAATGCCGCAGTTGCATTTCTTGATGATTTCGAAGGAGCACAGAGATATATTACTCTCAGCACATCAGGAGCGCAATGGAAACATGCTGCAATTCCGGCAGATTCTACATTATACATAGATGATGTGTCTCGTCGAGATCTATGGTTTAGGGGATATTCTTATTGGTTCAATTATTTTATAGGACTAACTCCACAGAATGAAGTTTATCCCAACCGTCAATTCGGACAAGGATATGCAACTATTAATGATCTAAAATTCAGATTCAATCCAAACTTTCGCGGCATTTATAATCGCAATGCAAATTTTGTAGATACTCTAAATCAAAATTGGCGTTCCGATAGTGTGCGATACGAACAGTATAAAGCTGATAATAAGTTTAGAATTTGGGGTGGAATGGAACGATTACTCTCTACTTTTAACACAAATTTCGACAATGAAAACATTGATTATATTGAGATTATGATGCGAGTTTCGTCAGAGCCAACTGCCGAAATGTATATTGACATAGGACAAATCAGCGAAGATATCATACCTAACAATACTCTTGACACCGAAGATGGGGCAAATCCTGAATATCCAATACCAAACAATATAATTGATCCCGGTGAAGACATTGGAATTGATCGCTTAGCTGACGAGCAGGAAAAAAAGGATTATCCATGGCCGCTTTCAGAAGAATCAGATCCGGCACGCGACAATTATACATTTAATTTTCAAAAACCTCTTCAGGAGCAGAACGAGTCAGACTTTCTGAAGTATAATAATTTTGAAGGGAACGCTTCACTTTCAGAGGCCGGGCAGTTTCCCGACAAAGAAATTCTAAACAATAACAATGGGCAAACTCTTTCACTCGACAATAGCTACTTTACGTACAAGCTGGATCTAAACACATATAATCCTTTGCAAAACCCGCAAATTGTAGGCGGCGGCGCTCCGGGTTCTGGCTGGCTTCTTTGGCGAATTCCTGTGAGGAAGCCCTATAAAACTACAGGCAACCCTCAGTTTTCCAATATACAATATGTGCGAGTTTGGGCAAAAGGCGGAGCAATAGCAGCGGATATTGCCGATTGGCGCTTTGTTGGCGCTCAGTGGCAGCGTTCCACAGCATTTCAAACAGGCGTGCCTCCAAATGACAGTGTTCTTTCAGTGGCATTCGTGAATGTTGAAGAGAATAGCGGAGCGCCGGATTATTATACGCTTCCACCCGGAGTTCAGCGTCCGCGTCAGTTGCTTAATCCCGATCCCAGCCAAGATATTCGACTTAATGAACAGTCGCTTTCCGTCGGTGTTAGAAATATGCGCTATAATGATGAGCGAATGACTGTGCGAATACTTCGGCCGACAGATATATTTTACTATAAGCAAATAAAATTCTTTATACATGGCGACGGTTCAATGCCAGATAACATCGTTCCCGGCGCCACGCCGCCTGCTTATGCTTTTATTAGGTTTGGAATTGATTCTGCAAATTACTATGAATACCGACGTCCATTATTGCGCGGGTGGCAGGATGTTGGCGTTGTATTAGCTGAATTAACCTCGATTGTTAAGCAAAGCCGTGCACCCGGAAGCGAATTGTTTCGACAGGAATTTCCTGTCCCCGGTGATCCTTTAGCACGCTACGCCATACGTGGAACGCCAATTCTTACAAAAATCCAGTTTATCGGATTCGGCATTTCTAATCCCGCTGAAAGATATCCTAATGAATTAACAACAACGATGTGGGTTGACGAGCTCCGCTTGATTGATCCTGTCAATAACGTAGATTGGGCGGCTGTAGGCAGTGCAGAATTGAAATTGGCTGATGTCGGTTCAATAAATGCAAATTATTCAACAACGCTTCCTAATTTTCATAAACTTGAAGAGAGATTTGGCAATCGTATCAACGCGACAACATGGTCGTTTCAAGCGCAGGGAAGCTTGGATAAGTTCTTGCCGAAGTTTATGAAAAATATGAAATTGCCTATTAGCTATTCCCATACCGAAACGCTCCAAGATCCACAATTTGCAGCGCAGAGCGATGTGGAGCTTCATACAGCATCCGACGCAGAATACCGGCGCCAAATTGCTCTCGGAATGCCCGACTCATTAGCGCGGCAAGCGGCTGATTACATTATTGTTCGCTCACAAACTCTTGTAGTGCATGATAATTGGGCTCTTACAGGCATTAAATTAGGCATTCCTATTGATTATTGGTTGATAAACGAAACACTCAACAAGATAACCATTGGGTATAGTTACGGACAAACCTATGAGAGATCTCCGGTGTTGCGCGAGCGTTTTGACTGGCAGTGGCGGCTTGCACTTCAATATGCTTTGAATATACCGCAATCGCTTTGGGCAAAGCCATTTGGCTGGGCAGAAAATGTGCCGCTGATTAGTTCGTTTAAAGATTGGAAAATAAATTTCCTGCCTTCAAATTTTACAACAGGGCTTACTATGAATCGCGCTCGAATTACAGAGCAATCCAGATTTCTTGCCTTTCCAAGTCCTGTTGTGAGAAATTTTACTGCCGATCGTTCCGCCCAATTTTCATGGCGATTTTCTGAAAAAGGACTTCTTAGTCCAATAATTGACTATAACTTTGCAACACAAAGCACTTTGGTGCCAATGGAAATTGACGAGGATGGCAAGCAACGCACTGGAAATGACTTGTTTAAGCGCATAGTTGGTACAAATGGAAAGCTAAATCTTGGGTCTGATAATGCGCATAATCAAACAGTTACGATTAATTTTCGACCGCAGCTTCCTGAGTTTCTCGGATTAGCAAATTATCTTGAAAATACCGGCTCATATTCATCGGTTTATACTTGGCGAAATGCTTTACAACCAGATCCTGCGTTGGAGGACGCTGTTAAACAAGCATCATTTGCAAGCAAATTCGATTTACGCACGAATTTTAAATTAAAGCCATTAGCCGATAAACTATACGGTCAGACTAAAACTGATACAAACAATGCTATTCTTTCCTCTATTGGCAGGATATTCAAAACAATTTTTTTAGATTTTGAATCATTGAATTTATCTTTTCGACAAGAAAACTCATCATTAAACCCCGGTGTTTTTGGCATATCTGGTCTTACCAATTTTTGGCGTGGAGCAATTGGACTTAGCCAGCCGACCATGTTCGGACCCGGCATGGCTTATCAGCTCGGATTGGTTGAACATCCTCATGGAGATATTGGCTTGGCACCCAGCGGTACATTTCCTTTTTTCAAATTTGTGACGTATGACGGAAAACGTCCGCCAAATTCTGTATTTCAAGAGAATTTCATACAAAAGTCTGGAATAGACATGCGCACAAATCGGCAGTTATGGCCGGGTGCAACTTTGGATTTGAATTGGAAGTCCGACTTCGCATATAATAAATTGCAAACAGTTACAACCAATCCGGAAGGAATGCCGGACTATAGCAATATTATTATAACTCAAACATATACTCGTTCGTATCTTTCCTTGCCGAAATTTTTCTTTTTAGCACCGTTGAATAATACGATTGAACACGTAATTGAGCTCTACAATGTCAGAAAAGCCCAAATAGCTGAACCAGATACTCTAAAGCGAAATCAATTGTATTTGGAAGCGCTTTCAGAATCGTTTCACGACGGTCTTGAATCATTCGCTTTTTTGCCAAAGGATTTGCGTAAAATTATGCCAAGTGTTAATTGGACGCTTCGTTGGGACGGCATAGAAAAGTGGGGATTGCTCAATGGTGTTGCTCGGCGAATTACTTTAGAACATGCTTACGTTTCTACCTATACCGAAACAGCACTGATTAATGATCGCGGAAAGTTAATACAAGCTCAGCAAGTGCAGGTTGGCTTTCAGCCGGTTATTGGCATTACCATGAACTTTGACGAGAAAAAATTAGATGGCACGCTCAATGCAACTCTTAAATATAATTCGCGCAATAATTATTCTTTGCTCGCCACAACAACTCAAGTAAAGCGGGAAAGCGCACAAGAAATCACGCTAAACGCCACATATAACAAGCGTAAATTTCCATTAAAAATATTGGGATTAGATCTCGAAAATGATATGGAATTTGCTTTTATGGGTTCATATAAGCGCACAAGCAGCGCCACGTATGATATATTAAATCTCCAGGATCCCAACGGTCAAAGATTAGATGGCAGCACGCAAATTAAAATCGAACCTAGCGCGCGATATTCCATTAGCAGCCGTGTTACTGCGCGGGCTTTTATCAGTTATGAAGCCACTATAAACGAGGGAGTCGCATCGCCAGGCTTTAATACAACTCAAGTAGGGGTTGATATACGAATATCTATCGCCGGCGGACGATGATGTATATCTGACAGTTCAATATTATGGTTTGACTTCTTTATTAAACCGAGAGACAGCTTTTAAATTTGATAACTTATTGTTGTTGAATGATTTCTCTGGGGCGATAAAAATTAGTAAGAATTCCGGTAGAACGCGATATTTCCTGCCATGAAGTAGCATGTTCAAAATTTACAATGGCAAGACCTCCTGTTGGCATGCTGTCAATCATTTCGTCAGTTAAGTAATTGAGAAGCAATGTTTGAACGGGGTTATGCCCGACTATCATAACTGATTGAAGTGCATCGTCAATTGCAGAAAGCACTTCAAGCGTGTGCTTTACGTTAGTCATGTAAAGCGATTCAACGATTATCAAGGGAATTTTTATATAACCGGGCAATTCAGCAATGCATCGAGCTGTAGTTGCAGCGCGAATAGCCGGACTTGAAAGTATAATATTGGGAATGTGGTGATTATCACGAAGAATACGGCTTATACGCAATGTGTCATTGCGACCTCGCTCATTTAACGGACGTTCAAAGTCAGATAATTTTTCAGTTGGCCAATCGGCTTTTGCGTGACGTGAAATATAAAGTTTTTTCATTAAAAATGTTTTGAATCACTGAAAAAAAGTCTGTTAATATACATAAAAATCTTAAAGAAAAGCAATATTATTGCCATAGAAGGCAGGCGGCGGATTAATAACAAACTTACACTATCGCAATTATTGAAGCAAATCTTTACAAACTTTGTACGTTTATAGCGGCGAAAAACTTAATATACACTGCTTGACAAAATATTATTTCATGGAAAGACAACATTTTCTTTTTAATTTACAAAAACCTTTTTCGGCATATCAGAAAGTTAAACTCAAGCCCCAGCGATATTCACTTGCAATTTTTCTTTTTCTTTTAACCGTTATCTCAACGATAATTGCAGGTACTGCATTAAGCGGAAAGAATCCTTGGGAAATTGACAATTGGCAATATGGGCTAACATATTCTATGCTGTTAATGTTATTTCTTGCTTCTCATGAGTTTGGGCATTATATCGCTGCGAGATTACATAAGATTGATGCTTCTTTGCCATACTTCCTGCCAATGCCTTTAGTATTTTTATCGCCTTTTGGCACATTTGGCGCTTTTATTCGAGTTCGCAGTCCAATTCTAAACAAAAAAGCTTTGTTTGATCTCGGCGTTGCTGGTCCTTTAGCTGGATTTATAGTATGTGTGGTAATTTTAATTACTGGAATAATAATGCTACCGCCCATTGACTTTTTATATAATGTGCATCCAGAATACCGACTATTATCTTCGTTGCCTGAAAATGGAATGCGGTTTGGCGATACACTTCTTATGCCAGTTCTCCAAAGATTATTTGCTCCTACCGGCGGATTTATGCCGCCAATGAACGAAATATATCATTATCCTTATCTATGCGTTGGCTGGTTCGGCATGTTTGTTACTACGCTTAACATGCTTCCGTTTGGTCAATTGGACGGAGGTCATATACTATATGCAATGTTTGGCAAATATCAGCGTAGAATTGCTGTGGTTGTATGGTGGCTCATTGTAGCTCTTGGCATCGGTGGAGTATTGAATGAAGTAAGAGATATTTTGCAGAATGATTCGCCTGATGCATTTTATACTATGCTTCAGTCGTTTTTTATCCCAATTCTCAATGCTTTGCATCGGTTTTCCCCATGGTATTTGCATGCATGGAACGGATGGCTGTTTTGGGCGCTCATAGGTCGTTTTTTTATAAAACTACCTCATCCTCAAATTGACGATGACGCGAAATTAGACAGTAAAAGAATGATATTTGGCTGGGTGGCTCTTATTGCATTTATCCTAAGTTTCTCTTATAATGGAATTATTATGGATTTAGGAACGAGCGTGCCGGAATCTAAGGGAATAAATGTTGTAGAAATTAATAGCCACAGATAATCATGCAATTAACTGCTCGTCAGCATACTGCTTTTGCTTTAATATTGTGTTGTACTTTGGCAGCAGCATTGCATTTGGGCAAAGAGCCGATGACTGCACAAGAAATCAACGGAATATCAACACAATATAGCAGCTATCCTCTGCTGGAAAAATTTCTATATTCGACTATTACACACAAAGGAATTGACAGCCCGATTCAAATTCGAGCTATTTCAATTTTGTTTTCAGCTGTTGGCCTAACGTTCTCGTGGCTAATTGCGCGCCGCATAGTATCGTCTTCATTAGCATTATCAGCACCCGCATTTTTGGCTGGATCGTCAGCATGGAATGATTTGGCTAGAACTGCATTGCCCTATATGGCAGAAATTGCCATTACACTTGCCATTGTGTGGATGGTTCTTCTGCCAAAAGAATGTTATTTCAATAAATTACAGCGTTTTGCTTTTCCAATAAAATGTATTGTTTTGGCAATATTATTCTTTACAGTTCCTATTCCGTTGCATTTTTCAAAGCCAATAAAAGAATTTAATGCGATAAATTTTGTTTTTGACATTCATTCTGCAAGTTTCCTATCAAATTATATTTTAATAGCTTCACTGCCATTTGTGCTATGGTTTATAATTGTAGCTCGCAACAATGCCAAAAACATTTCAAAAAACCGCAATACTTTAATATTGCTTACAATTAGTATTGTTCTTTTATTATTGGCATTTGTTTTCGACGGAGTTTGGAAACAGCTATGGATGCCTTTTTCGATAATTGCCGGAATTCGTCTGTTTGAACTTGCATTTTCAGCAGAGATACCTCCAAAATTGGGCTGGTTTGCTATGATGCTGCCTTACTCTATTTTATTTAATTTGCTTATAGTACATCTACTTGGATCAGAACATATCGGGTTTGGCCAAATTGCTGTTATTGGCATAATTTGGGGCATGACTTCATTTGTTGGATTTATATTGCCTAATATGTGGCTTAGAAATTGGCTTGCTCGTGCAACCATATCAGCAGGCATTATTATTCCTTTAATATTAATTCTTAATATTATGAATTTCAATATGAAGCGATCTTCTTCGATAAAAACTTCTTTTATACATTATGCACAATTGAAATAAACTTACTTGCGAATAATGTAAGTTTCCTTGAATAAATATGATAAAATACATTCGTTTTACGTTGTTGATTGCTTGCATTTTATGCAATGTTTCATTTGCTCAAGTACGACTTGGAAATTGGAAATCACATTCATCAATGTATCAAGCAGTCGGAGCAGTTTATGATAACAGCGGCAATCTATGGGCAGCCACGAGTGGAGGAGTATTTCGTTATGCACATGATACGAAAGAGATAACAGAATATCGTAATATTGATGCATTGCGGAGCTTGGATGCGTCTTCCATTTTTTTTCAATCATTGAATAACTCAATATATGTAGGTTCAAACGATGGCGTGATTAATATTTATTCTTTAAATACTAAGGAATGGCAGCACCTTACTGATATCCAAAACCAAAGTTCTTTGCCCCAAAAAAGAGTTACATCTTTTGCTTCTCACGGTAGCCGGCTATTTGTCGGAGGAGAATTTGGACTATTAGAATATGATTCTAAAAATGTTCCGGGAGATTACGTTCAGCAAATCGGTGATTTTCCGAGAGGAACACCAATTACTCAAATAATTATTGAGAAAGATACAATTTGGGTTGCAACACCAATCGGTGTTGCTCGCGCTGGTTTGAACGTGCCGTCTCTTCGAGACCCTTCCGTATGGAAAACAATTACTTACGCTAATGGTTTGCTTGAAAACAATTGTGTTGGAATTGCTGCTTTTGACGGAAATGCATACATTGCATCGCAAAGATCAATTCTGCGATACAACAATGGCAGTTTTGAAATATTGATGAACGGCAATCAAAAAATATCCTCAATCAGCGTAAATGGCGATGGCGTCTATTATACAAATGAGTATTTTCTTGCATCATTAACAAAAGGCAATATTCAGTTGAATTTGCCAGCATTCCCAACAGGCCATACGCTAGCCGCTTTCAACGGAATAGAAAAAAGAATTATATTTATAAAGGACAATGCTTTGGGAATATATAGCGGAGACGATTCATTGGAATTAGTGAAGCCCGCAACTCCTGCTTCCAATCAATTTTCTTCGCTTGCTGTAGATAAGATTGGCAATGTGTGGTGCACTACTGCCTTACAAGATGTTAACTCTGCCGGATTTGAAGTTTTGTCGTCAAACGGTTGGAAAAACTATAAATACGGCGACGATCCTGCCATCGTTACAAATTCTGTTTATAAAGTCTCTCTTATGAATGACGGATCGGTATGGCTTGGAACATGGGGAGGAGGAATTATAAAAGCAACGCCAAATAATACATACGCAACATTTGTAATGTATAAAGATGAAGTAATAAATGGACTGCCAACTGCTAACAAATTTGTTGTAACAGGAAAGGCAGACAATGATCAAAATGGAACAGTGTGGTTAACTAGCTTTTCGCCTATTTCTGGCGGTAATCTACTTTATGCCTATACTTCTAAAGGATTATGGTATGGTTTCCCAAATGGCGCCGGTAGCAGTAGAGAATATAAGCAAGTAGCAATAGATTTTTCTGGCACAAAATGGATGGCAAGCGACGGAGCAGGATTGCTTGCATTCAACGAAAAGGGAACATTAGATAATGTATCGGACGATGTTTGGAAAATTATCAGCACAAACGATGTAAATATTCTAAGCAATACACAAACAGCCCTTGCGGTAGATAAAAACGGCGCGCTATGGGTGGGAACTCCAATCGGAGCTGCCGTAATTTTTAATCCCGGAGCCATTTTGAGAAATGGAACACTCGCTGTACAAAGACCGCCTGCTTTGGCAAATCTAAAAATAAATGACATACTAATTGATCCTCAAAATAATAAATGGTTAGCAACAAATTCCGGCGTATTTGTCATGAGTGATGACGGAACACAACTTATTGCGACTTATACAAAAGATAATACGCCTTTGACTACAAATGAAGTACTATCAATTGCTTTAAATGAAAACGATGGGACAATATATCTCGGCACTAAAGAGGGTTTGCTCCAAGCTCAGTCGCTATCGTTGCTGCCATCGACAGCATATAATATAACTGCATATCCGCAGCCATTTTATCCCGATATAAATGATGAGGTTATTATAGATGGTTTAGCATCTGATGCTAACATTCGCATTCTTACGCCGGGCGGTCAGTCAATTCGTTCTTTGCAAACAAAAAGCCGACGCGCAGTTTGGGATGGTCGTGATAATTTTGGAAATATTGTGCCAACCGGCGTGTATATTATATTATCTGCTTCATCAACAGGCAGCCAGTCAGGAGCCGGTAAAATTGCAGTTGTTCGCGAATAATCATTTTTTTCAAAAGGGATAATAATGAAGTTTCATCATGTTCTTCAATTAACAGCAGCAATTATTTTTTCGAACCTGCTTCAAACAGCCAATGCTGAAGCTCTCTTTGTTGCAGATTCAACAAAGATAAATAATAATGCTTCGACGAATGATGAAGATGACAGTTTTTGGGATGATTACAAAATTAAAAAGGACATTACGAGAAAACCAACAATGGATCTATATTATTCTTCTTTTAATTCATCGCTCAAAGATATTCCAGAAAATAAGATTGCAGGTATAGGTTGTTTTGAAGCGCGTATTGGAGTTGCTAATATTTACAGAAAAAAGCAGAATAAACAGATAATCTATGAAAATAATAATTTTATATTTTTTGGCGGTGGATCTTCTTCGTTTAGTATGTTGAATAATTCTGACAGCATCAAATCAACTTATTGGCGTTTTGGCTTTGGAGAGCGAACACAGCGCGGCTGGAATTTTGGCAGATCTGGCCTTATTCTTTATTATGGATCTGCACTTGCTTGGACTAATTTTTCAGCAAAAGACACATCGTTTCTAACGGAATACACAAAAATCAATGACTTTCACGATGCATTTCGATTCGGGAAATTCTATGAAGGCGGTGCGTCCTTTATTTTTGACAATAGTGTTGCAATATCAGTCGGTTATGAACAGACAGCAGTTTTTCCGCGAACTTTGCCTTTCTACTGGCTAACGAGCGATTTAATTGAATACATTGCTCACGGTTTATTGGAAGGGTTTGTACGAAAGGTAGGCGAAAGCTCGCCTTCATCTGCTCCTGTTGTTGGTTTTGTTCTGCATAATGCAGTTGGTTTTGGCACATGTTTGCTTAAAAAACAGAAAATGAATTGGCCGTTCGATACAGCGCCCGCATTGGTCCAAACTGGATTTCGAGTTGGAACCAGTTTTAGGTTTTAAGCTATACATAAAACTTTACTAATTTTATAAAAGAGGCATTCATGTGCGGTCGTTTTGCTGTTTTTAGCGACATTGAAGAGATTGCAAATGAATTGCATATTAGCTCTGAACAACCGCATGCTATGCAGCGATATAATATCATTCCTTCGCAGAACGCTCAAATAATACATAATAATGAAACAGGAATCAGTATTGATGAAATGAAGTGGGGACTTATTCCATCATGGGCAAAAGATCCATCCATTGGCTCTCGTATGATCAATGCGCGCATAGAAACGCTTTCCAATAAACCCTCATATCGCTCTTCATTAAAAAAACGTAGATGCCTCATTCCTATAAACGGTTATTACGAGTGGGAGTTATTGCCATCTAAAAAAAAACAGCCATATTTTATATCGCTTTTTTCTAAAAAAATGATGACTTTGGCTGGTTTATGGGCATCATGGCAAAATACTAATGGTGAAAATGTAAAAACATTTACTATTATTACTACTCCTGCTGTATTTCCAGTAAGCTCAATTCACGACAGAATGCCCGCGGCATTATTTGATGAATATCGTTTGAAATGGCTTGATGGCACACTTGATACGAATGAAATGATGGAAATTCTGAGTGATGAACATAAAGCTGAGTATTCATTGACTCCAATTTCAACAGACGTCAATAATCCAATGAATGATTATCCTGAATTATTACTGCCATTGCTATAAGTGAATCGCATTGATTGTTGGATATTCAACTAATTATGGCTGTAATAAAGTATTACTCTCAAATTTTAAGCATTCAATAAAAAATACGATCAACAATTTATTAGCCAACGTTTGCAACACTATGAAACTGCCATTTACCGACAATAAATTTATTTTTCTTCTCTTATCTGTTTTTATAGTCATTGCTCTGGAAATATTGGCTCTTATCGGTTTGCATATACCAATGCCGTATGAACCGTATATTTTTTCTGTTTTTATTTTGGCCATTGGCAGCAACGTGCTTTGGAATGGAGTTAGAGCAATTGCAAAATTAAAATTTAGCAGCATTAATTTATTGATGACCATAGCGGTTTTCTGCGCATTTTATTTAGGTGAATATCCAGAAGCGGCTGTTGTAATTGTCTTGTACGTTTTGGGAGAGCGATTAGAAGATATTGGATTAGAAAATTCGAAATCTGCTTTAGATGAATTGGTAAGTAAAGCGCCTAAAACCGCGTTTGTTAAAACAATAAGTGCATATGTGCCAATAGAAAAAATTGAAATAGGCTCTATTTTACAAATTAAACCCGGAGAAATGATACCACTTGACGGTAAAGTCACATCGGGCGAAACAATGATTGATGAAGCTGCAATCACCGGCGAGCCAATTCCAAAAGATAAGCGTATCGGCGATAATCTGTTTGCCGGCACATTAAATAAGAATGGATTTATAGAAATAGAGACAACAAAGCTAGCGGCTGACACCACATTTTCGAAAATAATTCGCCTTACTTTTGAAGCATCGGCAAACAAAAGCGAAACGCAAAAATTTATACAAAAATTTTCAAAGTATTACACGCCGTCAATAATTACAATTGCATTATTAGTATTTATAATTCCGGCATTTATTTTTCATCTCGATATCAATCATTGGCTGCAACAGTCAATTACACTTTTAGTTATAGCTTGTCCTTGCGCTCTGGTAATTTCAACGCCGGTAGCTATTTACGCGGCTATCGGCAATGCCTCATCCAAAGGTGTATTGGTAAAAGGCGGCAAATATATCGAAGCGATTGCATCAATAAAAGCAATTGCATTGGACAAAACGCGAACTATAACTTATGGCACTCCTATCGTTTCCGACGTTTTTCCATTGAATAACACGAGCCGTGAAGAATTATTGGCTTGCACCGCCGGCGCTGAAATTTTCAGCGAGCACCCTTTGGCGCAGGCAATAGTAACTGCAAGCAGAAATGAAGGGTATGAGCCGCACAAAACAGAAGCATTTACAAGCATAATGGGCAAGGGTGCAACAGCCAAATGCTTAGTATGCGAAGATGAAACAATTTATGTGGGAAAGCTTGAATTTATTAAGGAAAGCCAGCAAATCGAATGCGAAACAGAAAAAATTGTGGAGCAGCTCGCATCACAAGGAAAAACGAGCGTGGTCGTTAGTTTTGGCGATGGAGCTGGCGGTGTTTTAGGGTTGATGGACGAGATTAAACCGGATAGCAAAGAGGCATTAAAAGAATTGGAACTACTTAATATTGAGCCAATAATGCTCACAGGCGACCACGAAAATGCTGCAAAATATGTAGCTGAAAAAGTAGGCATAAAAAAGATTTATGGAGATCTTTTGCCAGAGAATAAATCTGAAAAAATAAATGAACTGCAAAAGACGTATAAATATGTAGCAATGGTAGGTGACGGTATAAACGATGCGCCCGCGCTGGCCTTGTCTAACGTTGGCATTGCAATGGGCGCAGCAGGCAGCGATACTGCAATAGAAACTGCAAATATTGCTTTGATGAATGATAAACTTTCGTTAATACCATTTCTCATTCGCCTAAGCAGGAAAACCATTCGCAGAATAAAATTTAATACAGTTGGAGCAATATCGGTAAAATTATTATTTATTATGCTGGCCTTCGTCGGATACAGTAATTTAGTTTTTGCTATTGCTGCAGATGTAGGAGTTACTTTGGTTGTGATAATGACAAGCTTAAGCTTATTGAAATATGAGAATTAAGCAATAACAATTGCAAGCGGAGAAGTCATTTATTTATAAGTGTTCAAATAAAAACCATCTAAACAAAGTTCAATGGCGCATTTAATGATAGCTAATTCAACAAATAGATAAGTTAAATAAAATATCTTATTGTTTTGAAGGTCGCAGTGCATTGTCTATTGTACTTGAAATATCTTTGAGATGGGCTTTGATAATTTCGTCTTTTGATTTAGCAAGCGCAGATTTGGCAAGCGATTGAATAGCCTCTAATCGCGCAATACATACGCCGCGCACATCAGTGCCAATTAACGACGGTTCAGTAAATATGGCAGCAAAACCTGTAAGAGGCACTGCAGATTTTGGCTGATTTATTTTATCGGCAAGATTTTGCACGTAGAATCTCTGTAAATTCCTCCGGAATGCATCTGGTTGCTTTTCTGCCTTTACCATAAATTCGCTAAATATTCCACGTTCAATATCAGAGAAATAATCAGAAAGAGGATATGCTGCATTTTTAGACGCGGCAGACAAATTGCTCATTCGTATTAGTCGCTGCCCTGAAAGCAGATCGCGCAAAAGGCGAATTTGATAATTCTGCACTGACGATACTACTTTGTCAGGGCTTAGATTTTGCATCAAGGACGGACGCATAAAGAATTGCACGGAATCCGTCGAAAAAGCTTCATTTGAAACAAATGCAACTGCTGATTGTTGTTTTTGTTTGTCAATTGGCGTAAATTCTTTGCCCGGTTGGCCGAGAGCAATATTATTCTGAATTATTCCGCCCGGAATTTGAGCTACATGCCGTATTTCGTCAAACCATTGGTATTGTACAGAGTTGAACATCTCGTTTAAGAAATTATAATTGTCGCCATCTTTGAAGGTTGCAACTTCGAGATAATCCAAAATACGGCGAATATTAGCTATGCCGTATCTCGTTGATTTTATGGCATCGTCTCCTAAATCTTCCATTTGCGAAGTCGGATCGACCGTCATCCATTGCTGAAAACCGAAACGTTTCATTCTGTCAGTAGAAGCCTCGTTTGCCCATCGGTTAAGCGTTGGCTTTTCGTCGTCAGAAGTTTTGGCATCAATCGGACGATAGCCCCAACGAACTGCATATTTATCATAAACCCCAATTGCAGGCATCATATTTGCTCCATCATTGGGCTGCGCCACGTAATTGAATCGCGCATAATCCATTATTGATGGAGATGTGTGATAGACATTTGTAAAAGTTGAAGATCGGAGCGAGTCAGTAGGATATGAATTACTTGCAGCCATATTATGTGCAAGTCCTAATGTATGACCAATTTCGTGAGTTGCAACAAATGCAATAAGCTCGCCCATTAAAGAATCTGGAAGCGGAAGTTTTCGTGTTCGAGAGTCGGCAACAGCTTGAGTGAAATACCATTTAGTTTGTAAATTCATGATATTATGATACCAGCCAATGTCGGCATTTAGTATTTCTCCCGTTCGAGGATCATGGATATTAGGTCCGTAAGCATTTTCTATAGAGGAAGGAAAATATCGAATTACGGAGTAGCGAACATCTTCCGGAGACCAATCTGGCATTTTTGCAGAATCAGGCGCATTTTCTACTCGAATTGCGTTTTTAAATCCTGCTTCTTCGAAAGCAGTATTCCATGCTTCAACACCCTTTTTAAGCCAAGGCCGCCATAGTAGCGGAGTGGCAGGATCAATATAATAGATAATAGGCTTTTTAGGCTCGACTAATACTCCACGCATAAATGCAGCTGAATCAGACGGTTCAAGCCGCCAACGCAAGATATAACTGCGATATTCTGTTCTCTGTGTTGGCTGCCCGTAGTCGGTTTGAGTAAGATTGAAATATCCGACACGTTTATCCCAGAGGCGAGGAAGCATCGGATTTTTGGGAAGTCGAACCATAGAATGATGCAAAGCTAAAGTAACAGTTTTAGAATCAGGATTTTGTGGAGGGCGATCTGCCGGATATGTCAGTACTGCTTCTGTTTCAATATTTTCTGGATATGAATGTGAAAAATCCATGTAAGAGCGATCTTTGTCAATTGTCATCATCTTTTGGGCATCACGCATGTTACGAGGAGGTCCTATGGCGGCAATATCGGCTGTAAAAAATGGCGTTACTTCAATGACAAATTCATTAGAATCTGAAGTAAATGCCAAAATCGGAAAACTGTAAAGAATTTCATCGTAATTTGATGCTTTTACAGCTCGTGATATTGGAAGCGAGTCAGCGGCTACTACCTCGTAACTTACTGAGCGCAATAAAATTCTGTCATATTTGCGCTCCCATTTTACAACTATGGTATTTGCTTCTTCGCCGCCATATCCTAATTGCGGAGTTTTTGCAATGCGGGCAATCCATAGAAACTCATTGCCTAATTCATGTTTAGGCACTTGAAAGTAAAATTTATCGGCTATTCTATGCACTACAAACAAGCCGGAATCGGACACTGCTTCTTTTGTAATTACTTCTGAATATGGTTTAATTGCCGCTGGTTTCGGCGCTGTTGCTCCCGAAAATGATGCAGGTTGAGCGAATTGACTTTGAGGAGCGAAAAGTAATGGCAGAAGCCAAGAAAGAATAATAAGCCGCATTTTACAATTACAGATCGTTAATAATTGCTTTAAAAATTAAAATTAATTAAAGTGTTTTAACAATTAATTTATCTCTATGAATATTTATTATGTTGATTGTGGTAAATGGACATGGGAATTGCAATTATTTATATTAAAATGTTTGCAAATTATTTTCCTTTTTTTGCCCCGTCATCAGCAATAGAAATTGAAATGCTGACGCGGCGCTTTCTTGCATCATCGCGAGCAGTTTCATCAATTCCTTTCCCGGAAATAAACCATCGAAGATTATTTTTTACAGCAGGATAGAGCGGATGCTGTGCTAGTTTGTCTCGCAGCCATTGCGCTGTGTTATAGGCACGCAAAGTTGAGAGAGTTACATTAGTCATTTGAGTTCCTTTCGAGATTGCAATTCCAAGTTCATCGTCGCTTATGTCTTCGCCGCCATAACGCGCTTGAGGCAAAATGCGACGTGAATCTGCATACCCTTCCACATTGATTTCTAAATATTTGTCGCCAGTTGAACAAGGCGACTCTTTCATTAATTGCAATCTGTCAGAAATAAAATTGACTGCAGATAACAAAGCACTGTCAACCGTGCGGGCATATTCGTCATATTCATCGCCGGGCTTTTCGATATAACGTGAATAATCATCATTGCCAAGCAAATTATAAGCAAACTGAAGGCGCAAAGCATCAAGATTTTTTGTTGTGTTTGGCTGATAATATCCGCTTACAAAAAATGGCACTGTGTATTCTTCGAATGTGAACACTACCATAGAATCTGGCAATAGAAAACGAATGTTAAATGATACTGCGCTATTTTCCGAACATGGAGTAGTGATGTGCTGCTCGGTTGCGGCTGGAAAACAAGAGCCCCGATAACGTAGTAAAATATCGCTTCGAGAGGGAAGAGGCGTTGTAAATCGTCCATTCTCATCAACAGGAATTGCAGATTTTGGAATTCCATTCACAGAAATTTCAACGATTCCGCCAAGCGGTGTTTGAGAGTTTCTTGTTTCTATGAAACCATGTGCCGTAATTGGTCCGCAAAGACGCATTGCATAAAGGTCATAACCGCCGCAGCCGCTTGCTCTATTTGATGCGAAAAATATAGAGTCGCCTTTAGTTGCCGGGCTGATTTCATCAGCAGATGTATTAATTGGCGATGGTAAAACACGAATTTTTCCCCATTGACCATTTTCAATAGTTTTCACTGCAACAATATCAAAATTACCACCTTTTGATATAGATTTTGTGGCAAACATTAATTCCCCGTCGAAGGAAAAAAACGGAGTAAAATCATCGAAAGATGAGTTAAGCGAAAAGTTTTCAGGCGGTTGCCAAGCATCGTGAGTAGAATTGCGTCGCGATATCCAAAGATCTAATCCGCCTTTTCCACCCGGACGGTCGGATGAAAATACAAGCATGAGACCATCCGGCGAAACAGCTGGCTGTGAATCCCATCCGTCAGTGTTTATTCCCGGAATTACTCCCGGGTTTGGAGAAAATGAAGAATATGGAGGAAGTGCAAAATAGATGTCAACATCGCCAGATTTGCCAGATGCTCCGCGTCCAGCAAAGAAATATTCGCCGCGATAAGCATTTGGATAGAAAGTTGGATATGCTGAGTTCTTTAGCGTATAGAATTTATTTTCGGAAATAATCTGCCGATTTTCGTAAAATCCATCAGTCAATTGTGTGGTAAACACCGCTTCATCGGCAATTCCATTGCGGTATTCGGAAGTTGTTGCACTAAACCACAACGAGCCATCTGGACGCGGTAGCGGAGCATATTCGTCAAAAGCCGTATTTACGCCGGCTCCAAGATTGCCGGCAGCCGGACTTTCTGAACAATATTTGGGAAAGCTACATCCAATTCCGGCTGTTATCGTGATGACAATAAATAATAAAGCATAAAAATTAAATGCAAAAAAGAGAGATTTGCTCCATTTGTTGTATGCTTTAATTATCTGCTTCATACGCCAATAGATAACCTTTTATGAAATCATCAAGTTCGCCATCCATGACTGATTGTATGTCAGCGCTTTTGGTTTCAGTGCGATGATCATTTACCATTGTATAGGGCTGAAATACATAAGAGCGAATCTGGCTGCCCCATTCTATTTTTTTCTTTGTTCCTTCAATTGCCGCTTTTGCTGCTTCTTCTTCTTCGCGACGTTTTTTGTAAAGCTGTGATTTGAGCATTTTCATAGCACGTTCGCGATTCTGAAACTGCGAGCGCTCTTGCTGACACGACACTACAATGCCAGAAGGAATATGCCTCAAACGCACTGCCGTTTCAACTTTATTAACATTTTGACCACCTTTGCCGCCCGAACGAAATGTATCCATCTCAACATCAGCCGGATTTACCTCAATTTCAACATCATCATCAACTTCCGGATAAACAAAAACTGATGCAAAAGAGGTGTGGCGTCTGGCATTGGAATCGAATGGAGATATCCGCACAAGGCGATGCACGCCGTTTTCTGCTTTCAGATAACCATAAGCGTTTTTGCCAATAACTTCTAGTGTTGCAGATTTTATTCCTGCTACATCGCCTGCTTGTTCATCGGCAAGATAAACGGTATAATTATGCCGTTCAGCCCAGCGAGTATACATTCTTAATAGCATTTCAGACCAATCTTGCGCTTCGGTGCCGCCAGCTCCGGCATTTATTGTCAATAGCGCGTTGCGATCGTCATCTGGAGCAGAAAGTATTTTCCTAAGCTCAAGATCGTTTACTGCATTTTCAGCTTTGGCTATTTCCGTGACAATTTCAGTTTCTAATGATGCGTCGTCAGCTTCTTCGGCAAGCATTAATAATGCCTTGGCATCTTCGACTGTATTATTAGCTGAATTATAAGAACTCACCCAATCTTTTAGTTCGGAAAGCTCTTGCATTACTTTTTGAGCAGTAATATTATCATTCCAAAAATCATGGGCTTCTATGCGAAATTCATGCTCTGCTATTTCATTTTGCTTTGATTCGACGTCAAAGAAACCTCCGTAAATGCTCAATACGAGATTCTAATTCTTCTATTCTATTTTTCTGCGGTTCGAACATGTTAGTATTTAGTGGTTAGAGATTATAGTATGTACTTGTTTTTAAGTTATGAATGATTCTGGAACGGAGTAGAATGTTTCAATCGCATCGTTTATAGTTTTCAGTTTAAAGTTTTAAGATATAATTCTGCATGAAATTTTAACAAAAAAACATCTTTTACAATTTTATTATAATAGAATATGTTCATTGAGCGTAATCGAAAAGCGACTATTATTTTGAAATAAAAAAGGAAAACCTGCTGTTTGCAGATTTTCCTTGCAAAATATAAATAATTTATCTTCCGGCGTTTGCCCAGTCAACAATAAGAGAAAAGCGCATTGTGTTGGCAAGAGGATGATTATCTTCTATCGTGTTCAAAAAGCTGAAGTCAAGGTTGAACATATCATATCGAACGCCAGCGCCGAAAGTAATGAAGTTTCTATTGCCGGCGCTTGCAGGTTCTGTAAAATAACCGGCTCGCAAAGCTACAATATGTTCATACCAATATTCAGCGCCGAACGATGTCTCTATGCCGCCTTTTTCCCATGCAGTAACTAATGATTTTGGGATTGGGTCGGAAACTATGCCATCGCGTCTTACTAAGAGCTTGGCAATATCGCAGGTTATGCTTAAATCATTGAATTCGTCGCGTGTTAAGTTGATGGCAGTTCCAACTCTCAAAACTGTGGGCAACGGATCGGCTTCCTGAATATACGTTACTTTCGGTCCAACATTTTGCAAGTTGGCTCCAAGATTGAATTTGTCGCTAAGGTCAAGACCAAAAATGTCAAGCTTTCTTGGTTTCCATAATACACCAAAATCAAAAGCGCCGCTTCGACCAGTACCGGCGCCTCCGGAAGTGCCGCTAATAGGAGCTAAGTTAGATTGAATATATCGAAGCACAATGCCGGCACCAATATCGTCGGAAAGCATAGTTCCATATCCGATTGATAAAGCAAATTCATTGGAACGAAAAGTACCTAATGGCTGACCAGCTTCATTAGTACGTGTGAATTCACCTAAGTTCATAAGAATAAAGTTGACGGCAATCATGCCGTCAAGCGAAGGAACGAATTGTCCGTAACTTCCGGAACTATAGTATAAATCAGCGTTAAACTGTGGAAGCCAGCGAGAAAAGTTAAGTGAGATTTGGCGAGAGTCCTGAAACCCAAGACCGCCGGAATTCCAATATATAGCATTTAAATTATCAGCAATTGCAGTTCCGGTTTCGCCCATGCCGCAAGCGCGTGCATCAGCAGAGATAAGAAGAAATGGAACGGCAGAGCCGCCTGCCTGTGAATATGCAGAAATGGAAAAAGAGCAAAAAAGTATTGCTACAGACCAAAGTGCACGTTTGATTTGGGGTTTCATCATTGTTTTCTATAACTCTATAAACTGATTGATAAATTTATTGAAAAAATACTATCTGTAAACTTGAATCATGCCGCCGATAGAATTGGTTTTATTATTATCGGTGTTGATGACTGCAATATAAGTATAAGCTCCTTGAGCTACAGGTTCGCCCGCATCATTTTTACAGTCCCACTCTATTGAGCCAGTATGGAGTTGGCTTATTACAACTGACATGCGACGAACTAATCGTCCATCCGCGGCAAAAATAGTAAATTCAGCATTAAACGGCTGCGATTGATTATGAATGAAAGTCAAGTTTGTTGAACTATTTGTCGGGTTTGGATAAGCAATGGCATCGTAAATATATACGGTCTTATCATCACCGGTGCGAAAATACGTTTGTGTTTCAGAATAATTGTTAAGTACATCCCAAGCGCGAACACGAAGAATATGATTTCCTGGAGATAAATTAAATATTTGCTTCTCGACCGATCCTTTGCGAGAGTCCTCGATTGAGCTTTGAAAATCGTCAGTCAAGTCAATAGAATTTGAATTATTGTCTATCCATGCCTCAATTTTATGCCCAATGCCCATGCCTGTTGTATTTATTCCTGTTTCATCATAAAGGTCAACTATCAATAATGGGGATTTACGGACAAGTTCACCGGGACGGAATGTTCGCGCATCAAGATATAGGGCAATATCTGGTCCTAAAATATCGCTGAATTTTTCACTTTCGATGCCGCCAACACGAAAACTGCGTGTATCGCCTTTGGCAGTGCGTTGCGAGTCAACTGCAAATGCAAAAAGATGACCTTGCTTGTTCGAAAAACTAATATCTTTGGGGACGATAAACTCAGCGCTGAATTTGCCGTTCGAAATAGGATATGAACTGTGGTTTAAAATGCCGCTGGGACGTAGTATTGTGTGAACAACACCGTCTGAAACATCGGTTACCTGGTCCGCCACGTCGCAGTCCGTAACTGTTATAAGCGCTCGACCATTGAAAGAATTGTCAATTGCGTTGTTATTGCTAGCACGTCGAATTGTTGCTTGCAGAGTAACTTTTGACAATGCCTTAATCATAGGCATTGAAGCAGTATCTTCGACAACAGCATTTCCATTGATTGAATCTATACTAACTATATAATCTGGCAACAAGATACGCATTGTAGGATCGGCCAGCAAGACAAATTTCTGATCGTTGTTTTCGTAAAGAGTTTGCTTTACTTGATATAACGCCTCGCCAATTGTTGGATATCTGCCTGAAGTTCGAGAAAATATCTGTTTATATAAAGAAAGCGTGATATTTAAATTTGGACTAGAATATACAGGTCTTGTTGCTGCAAAGACGCCAATTGCTCCGCCAATTTTGCTGAATAATAAATCTTCAGAACCGGAATTGCGACTTGGATCGTCGAACCTGCCAAAATCACAGGTTGGAGCTGTCAAGAAAAATAATTTCTTCAGGTTAACAAATTGTGGAACTGTTGTTTCGCGTTCGAAAATCAATTCATGCGCCCAAACGCGAGGGCTGCCATGCCCGACATAATTCATCAACAACGTTCCGCGATTATTTGCCATATTGAGATAGTCGCGTGCAACTCCCGGTTTGCGTCTTCCGCCCGGCAGATTTTCTACTGTGTATTCTGCCATATATATTTTGCGCTGAAAAATATCATCTGGAATTGAGCGCTGAGAAATTATTTCGGAATTTGCTGAATGTTCTGTGCCGTCATCACGGCCGTCGGCAGTGGGACCGTCATCTGCAATCAACGTTATGGTTTGCTGCCATTCTCCTGGTTCAGGATTTGATTCATATAATTTTAATTTGTCAAGGAATGAAAATCCAACGTCCGGCGTTGAAATTGGAAGGCGTCCAATGGCAATATCAATTTTAGAGTCGTTGCCTACAGCTCTTGCAAAATAGTCGTCGCCTGCAATCGTTTGCGTGCCATCATAGGTGAACGTTGAAGATGAAGATGTTGTAGAAATTTGCTGATGAGTTGGAATATAATTTGGCTGTTGAGTCGAGATATTTTTAAAATCATAATGACCATCGCCCCATAAAACTAAAAATCGAGGTTTATGATCCCAATTTTGCAAAGCGTATCCGACAAAATTTCGAATGGCTGATATATCTTTTATACCTGCAGCAAACTCGTTGTAAATCTGGTCAGTAGTAACAATAGTTGCTGACAATCCTGCTGATGCCCGATACTCTTTGTATTTATTTGCAGATTCTAATAAATCTTTATGCGTAATTATAATTATATCGGTATTGCCAAAGCTTGAAGTAAGGCTGGCAAATTCAGTTTTTTCAATAATGGGTGTTTTGAATGTTGAGGCAAAATAAAAACGCTTGGGATTATCTTTCAGAAAAGTTGATTTCAATATGAAAATTCCGCCCGTATTTGAAGTATTCTGCAAAAGTTTTGGGTGATTTCGCTCGGTAACATCAAATCCGTAAATTTGCTGTCCGAATCCGTTGATAGAATATTCTGCAACGCCATTTATATTAGGATCGCTAAAAAGCTCCAGTTCTCCATTATTGGCAATGCATTCTCTTGGATAAGCAATTTCGAACCAGTCAAAATATGCTTCAGAAGCTACTGTGCCAGATTGATTTGTGTATGTAAATTTAAGAATGCTTCGGTTGTCATTAGATAGTGCTTGGGCAGAAATGCTGTCAATGCGATTAGAGCTTATTGCTTCAACATAACTTCCTCCGCTGCTTGTTCCAATTCCCTGAATTGATAATTTTCCTAAAATATTTCCATTTTCTGAGGCAGTGCAGACGCCATTATCGGCATTTCTATGGGCAATGCTATAACGATAATATACATTGTCTTGTCGAATAAGACCCGGCAAAGGAGTAATAAATGTTATTGATCCGTCAATTTTTCGTCCAAACCATTCTGTTCCGGAGCCAAATCCAGTGCGATCGTAAGCATTAAAAATTTCTTCCTCGTTAAAAAGCCGAGATTGAAACGAAGAAAGGCGAGCGGTCGGGATCTCGTTAGGAATTTCCAGAGGTGCAGCACGAAGTCCGGGCACTCCGCTAACAGTTATGATATAACTGTTAGTATTTGAATAATAATTTATAATATGGCGAAAATCAGCGCCTCGGCGTTCAAACCCTGATGCACCCGATGCATAAAAGAGAATATCTTGAATAGAACCGTCGTTATTTGTACGAACTATGATCGGCTGTTCAGCTACTTCGGCTGTATAGTTTTCAGGAACCGTTTCCGACATTGGAAGCCCGCCAGTGCCAAATAGTTTAATTGTTGATGCATTCGCTGCAGAATTAGTTATGCCGACTTTCGCCAGATCATCGGCTGTTAAGCGATATATGCCTTCGGATTCAATCGTAATTTTAGCATAACTTCTATTTTCGGCAATATGATTTTCGGCTTTTTTTGATAAAGTTGCCGAAGAATACACGCTCCATTGAACTGCTTGAAGCGGATTTACAATTGCTATTGGAATTTCAGAAAGCGATATTATCGGTTTTTGAAGGTTTTGTCCCTGAGAAAAACTTAATGTTAAACGTATTTTCCGAGGGATCTCGATGCTTTGTGAGGAAGCGTCAAAACGTGCTGCGGTAAACGCAATATCTGCCGTTCTGACCGACCGTGCTATTCCTCCATACGTCGCCTTTACCCAAGAAGGCAAAGATGTACTAGCATATAAAGTATGATTTACATTGTATTTTGTTTCGCTAAATTCGCCGAACCTCAACATGGTTGGCATAGGAGACATTATTGCATACCAACGACGCACATCCTTTGCCTCTATGCTGCTTATTTGAAAACCATCAGCGGCGGGCACTGCCGCAATGGTTGAAAATACAAGCGAGATAGGAGCGCCTGCTGAAGCATGGGCAATGTTGCAATCTGCAATTTTCGGACGGAGTGTTAAAGTTCCATAATCAGTTGCAATAGTGTCAAATCCAAGAAATTTTGGCGAATACTCAAGCACCAAACGCTCAGATGTTGATGATATTACTCTAAGCTGCTCTTGATCATGCGCAATTAAAAAGCAAGGCGATAAGAAGGCGATTACAAGAAATATAATATATCTTTTAGAGGGAATAATAGACGGTGTCACAATATCCTCCATCTTAATAATTAAGCATGATTTGTCGAGAGTATAAAAATAATTCTATAATTCGACTATCATCCGTAATACATTTATATCGGAATTGACAGAGATATGCCCGATATAAAAAAACTTTTTACTAATGACGAAGGAACAACGATTCTATGAGATATCCGTTTAATATGATAAGAAAATTGTGGAATTCAAAAAATGCCTTGCAATCTGGGGGATGGACTGCAAGGCATACAGCATAAGAGGGTTTGACGATGTTTTCACCGTCGAGCGGGAAACGAGACTCGAACTCGCGACCCTAACCTTGGCAAGGTTATGCTCTACCAACTGAGCTATTCCCGCATAAATCATATTCAAATGTTATGCGAAAATACATGCTTTTTTCAAAGTACGCAAGAGTTAGTTAAAAATATTTTTCAAAAGAATACCGGCAAATTGCCGAAACATTTGAAAAATCAAGCGTATGGACTGTTTCGCTCTGCATCGAGCAAACGCTTCGATCGGAAATGCCGCAAGGAACAATCATCGAAAACTCGCTGATGTCATTCACAACATTCAATGCAAAGCCATGAGTCGTTATCCAGCGCGATGAGTGAATTCCTATTGCACATACTTTCCTTTGGCCTTCTATCCATACTCCTGTTAATCCATTTTCTCGTCCGCCAATAATGTCGAATGCCGCCAGCGTGTCAATAACACAATTTTCAATAGTACGCAAAAACCAATGCAAATCTTCCTTAAAATCAGTTAAGTAAAAAATTGGATAGCCAACTAATTGCCCAGGATTATGAAGCGTAACATCTCCGCCACGATTGATCGGAACAACATCTACTCCTTTGTTTTCAAGGTATTCTTGTGATGCAATGATATTTGAATCTGTTCCATTGCGCCCAATTGTTATTACTGTTGGATGCTGGCAAAAAACTAATGTGCTTCGGCGTTTTTGGTTGCGAATGTCATCTGCAATAACATTTTGACGATCCCATGCCTCTCTGAAATTAATTAGTCCCCAATCTTCAAAATCAAAAGCAGGTGTTTTCATTTCATTGTGTTTTAATTGTCAAATATCATCAAAATTATTTAATCTGCAAGAAGAAACATAATTAACTTGATATTTGGGATTATTCCGCAGTTCCAAGTTTCAAATTCTTTCCATTTAGATACTTCTTGGTAATTTTGAGGTAAACTTATCATTCTTTATCCTGAAATTGCACGATAAAAATCATTATGGCAAAGACAAATTTCTTTGACAAAATGCAATCAGTATTCGGTGTTTCTGCTATTGAACTTCGTGCTGTTTTAATAATAGTTGCAGGAATTGCCATAGGCGCAGCAGTAAAATTAATACGAGGGGAAACATCGCCAGAATTATACTCTTTGCGTATTGCCGACAATCTTTCTCGCGAGCTTGACAGTTTGGCAGCAGCAGAAAAAACAACTTACATCGGTGTTGATACAGATGGAAACGCATTGCCGGAATTAGCAAAAGGCGATACTGTTATTCATGCTGAATCAGGATTTCCCACAGCAAAGAAAAAAGAATTGCCCTCAAGTAAAATAAATTTGAATACTGCAACCAAAGCTGAATTGATGAAACTGCCCGGCGTAGGCGAAGCAACTGCTGAAAAAATTATTGAATATCGTAAAAATCAACCATTTAGTAGACCTTCTGACATAATGAATGTAAAAGGAATCGGTCAGAAAAAATTTGAAAAAATGTCAGAATATCTCAAAGCAAAGCAGTAATATATTCAATATTAATTTATGAGCCCACTCCGAAAAGTCGGATAAAAAGAACCATAGATATTCAGCTGTTAAATTGCAATATCGCATTTGTTTTC